>CAYFTY010000776.1:0-2788 GCA_964346045.1 uncultured Bradymonadales bacterium
GATCGAAGAATCAGTGATTTCGACGCAGCAGGTAGCCGATGAGAGAGCGCTTGCAGAGGCCCTCGCTCATGCGGCCCGAGACGATATCGAGCGTGCATTTGGGCTGGGAAAAGACGAACTGCAATTTCTCGAGCGTGTACGATTTCTGCGACGCGAGATGGGCGATGAAATCGATCTTTTCGACCCAGATTTCGAAGAGGACTTCGAAACGCTGATTCACCTCGTCTGGGGAAAGCGCAGTTTCCAAGAGCTTCGCAGAACTCCATTTATCGATAACCTTCTCGCTTACGCCTCACCTCGTATTCGACAGCAGATCGATGAGCTTGCTCCCGCCTATGTCGAAGTACCCACCGGCAGTCGTATTCGGGTCGATTATTCGGGCGACCAACCCGTGCTGGCCGTGCGCATTCAAGAGATCTTCGGTTGGACCCAGACCCCAGCCGTAGCGGGAGGCCGTGCGAAGATCCTTCTGCACCTTCTCGCACCCAACTACCGTCCAGCTCAGGTGACCCAAGACCTGGCGAGTTTCTGGGCGAATACCTATCCCGAAGTCCGCAAAGAGCTTCGGGCCCGGTACCCGAAACACTCGTGGCCCGAAGACCCTCTGAACGCCCGACCCGAGAGAAAGTGACTCAGGCGTCCCAGACGAAGATGGTGTTTAATCCAGTCGTGGTGTGGAAATTCTGGAATCGATCGATGAGCTCTTCGGTGATGACCATCCCGCGGGCGGCCACGGGAATGCCTTTGACGGTTTCGACCGGTCTTGCGAGCACCATCCCGGGCTCGAGATCGGTCAGAGCAATTTCGACTTCATGGCGATCGATGCCGAACGCCTTCTGCGAGACAGACTGCACGAATTTATCGACCAGGCCTGGCGAGAAGGCTTGGCCACGCTTGCTCTGGATTTCTGCGAGGCCTTCTTCAGAGGCATGCCAGTCATCATCGGACTGTCCGCGGATGGTTCGCGCATGCTCGAATTCAGAGCAGATACGCAAGACCTGGCAGCATCTTGCCAGTTGGTCCGTCACCTCGAATGTGATTTCGTCGCTCGGCACATCGGCACGCAACTGTCCATCCGTCCAGTCTTTGAGGTAGAGCAGGATGATACGCCCCGGCATCTCGAGCACAGGGACGTGGCAGATTGCCTGCTGGCCGAGCAGCGGATGGAATTCCCAGAAAGCTTGTTCGTCGTGGCCGTATTCGGAAACCGGTTTGCGGAAGACATCCTCGGGAGCGTTTATCAGTCCAATCCAGTGCAGGATCGCGGCGCGCCGAAGGTGCTTCATATCTGACTTGTCGACCCCTGCTTCGGGACCGAAGTCTTCGACACGCTGCAACGTACGCTGACAATGTCTGACGATTGCGCTGTGGCCTAGCTCCATCGTCGAGAGCAGTGCTCTCATGGTTGCATCGAAGCTATCCTCGAGTTTTTCATAGAGCTTTTCGATCTCTTCGGCCTTTTCGACCACCTCGCGTGTGCGCTCCTCGACGCGAGCTTCGAGGTCTTCATTCAATGATTTGAGTTCATTGTTCTGGGCGCGGATCCGTTCTTCGTAGATCGATTTGCTGCGTCGGAGTCGATTCAAGTCAATCGCGTCCTGAGCGGTCTTGAGCAAGGCGTGATTATCCCACGGTTTGGAAATGAATCGAAAGACCTCTCCCCTGTTGATCGCAGCGGTCACCGTGTCGACTTCGTTATTGCCCGTAATCATGATCCGCACGGCCTGCGGTTGCTTGTCCGAGACGTATTCGAGGAGTTCAGCGCCACTCATCCCGGGCATGCGCTGGTCGCTGATAACGACGCCGATATGACGATCGTCAATGATCTCGGCCGCGTCTTCACCGCTTTCAGCTGTCAGGATTTTGGCGCCGACCTGCCTCAGCAGGCGAGAGATGGCTCGGAGGATGACGTCGTCGTCATCTACGACCAGAATCGGTAGTGGTTCGAGAGGTTCTTCGGGCGGAGCTGAGATTCGACGTGTCTTTGACGCGTGGCCATTCATGACCCGGATTGTTTGTCAATTTTCGTATCAATTCAAGCGTCGAGAGAGATGCTGACACAACGAAGATGCGATCGCCGGAATCACGGTCGAAATCAGCGCCATAGCGAGGATCGACACGATGACGGTCGCAAAGCTAAGGAGCCCACGCCAGTCGCCGGACATCGGGTTGTTGACGAATTGATACCAGAGCGACCCGGTGACGAGCGAAAGCCCGACTGCGATTGGGGGAAAGAGACCGAGCCCAAACGCGAGGCCGCGTCGAGGGTCAGAAGCGGCTTCGGCGCCGAAGCGTCGAGCGAGGATGAGGGCGGCCACGATCATTCCGATCCCGGCAAGCATGATCGACACCCAGGCGAAGAGTGCCCCCACGCCCACGTAAGCCCCGAGACCGCCGATGGCCAGCGTGATTGCTCCGGGGATCGCGGTTGAAAAGCGCATCCACACGCGAACGGGCCGTGTGCGTGTCCAGACCAGGGCGGCCCAGCTACCCCACGTCAGCGACGCGACAGCGATGGCAGATATGTAGAAGGTCTTGAGTCCGGGGCTCCAGCCGGCCAGCTCGCCGATGCCGGCAACTGCCAGCACAGCGGCGACGACGCAGAGAGTGTTGGCGAAGATCCACGCGATGAGTTCGGACGCTACGGTTTTCATATCAGCCTCGGGTCTGTCTTATATGGACAGTCTAATGAACGAACACCCGAGAAAAAAGATTTAATCCGAGCGAGTCGTTTCCTGGGGATGGCCGATGCTCGAATGATCAGCGCCCGAAGACCTGTACCCAGAGC
>CAYFTY010000777.1:0-2788 GCA_964346045.1 uncultured Bradymonadales bacterium
TTGGGGTTGGACCGAGCAGGAGTACGTGATCCCCTGGACCCTTCCAAGCCACGTGAGCCCCGAGCATATCGACATCGAGAAAGACGAGATGCTCCTCTTGCCGAACTTCAGACTTCCGACGCTGATCCACACCCGCAGCGCGAACGCCAAGTGGCTCTACGAAATCAGCCATAAGAACCCGATCTGGATGAACCCGATCGATGCCCGACGACTCGGGGTCGAGACGGGGGATCTGGTGCGCGCGACGACTGAGATCGGATACATGGTCGACCGAGTCTGGATCACCGAGGCCATCAAACCCGGAATCATCGCGATGAGCCACCATCTGGGCCGGTGGCGCCTCGAAAACGATCTCGGCGGCAATAAGGGAACAACCGCCGTGGCCGAGCTCAATGAAGACGGTGAGGGCGGATACGGACTCAATATTCTGCAGGGCGCGACCGCCTGGAAAAGTTGGGATCCCGACACCGAGCGCATCTGGTGGCAAGACGTCGGAGTTCATCAGAACCTCACGCATCCCGTTCATCCCGACCCGATAAGCGGCGCGCACTGTTGGCTGCAAAAGTGCTTCAACGTCAGAAAGGCCGAGCCCGGCGACCGTCACGGAGACGTCTGGGTCGACACCCATAAATCGATGGAGGTCTATCGCAAATGGCTCGCCAAGACGCGACCCGCACGAAGCTACAGCCCCAACGGCGATCGGCGGCCCTACTGGATCAAGCGACCGCTGAAGCCGACTCGCGAGGCCTATAAACTACCCGATGTACATGAAGCCCCCGGAGGCGAAACGTGAGCGTCCTCACTGCGCGAGAAGCAGCAACGGCGCGTTCGAACGCCTATCATCTGCTCGGCACATTATTTCTCGAGGGCGTGACCGAACCGGTGCTGGCACACGTGCGAGCCGTGGATGACCTGAATAGGCACCTCCCGCGGGCACTTCGAGACGAGGCCGTGCAGCCCGATCCCGAGGACCTCGATGATCTCGCTGCAGCCTACCAGGATACATTCGGATTTAATGTCTTCCCCTTCCAGAGCACGTTTCTGGACCGGAGCGCCCGGGCAGGCGGAGAGGAAACCGAACGAGTCACGGATTTCTATCTGGATGCGGCGTTTCCCGTCGTCGAGACGGCCGAAAGCGCCGACCATATCGGTGTGCAACTCAATTTCCTGGGCTTTCTTTCCCGACTCGAGACCGAAGCCGACCGAGAGGGACGTGAACGCGCGAGAGTCTTTGCGCGCCGTTTTCTCGACGAGCATCTGCTGAGATGGCTTCCGATTCTCACCTTCACACTCGCATCTCACGCACACCCGATCTTTCACGCCGTCTCGGAACTCACTCTGGAGATGGCGCTCGACCATCGCCAGAACCTCGAGCCGGCCCAGCAGGAGTCGAGTTTCGAACTCCCGGAGCCGCCTTCATTGCTCGATGACCCGAAGACAGGCCTTCGGGATATTGCGGAGTTTCTGCTGGTACCCGCCTACGCAGGCTTCTTTCTGAGCCGCAGCACGATGCAGGGATTGTCGCGCAAAGAAAGGCTGCCAGCCGGATTCGGCTCGCGCAAAAATATGCTCACCAATATGCTTCGGTCAGCGGCCCACTACGACGGGATGCAGGACGTGACCGAGGACCTCATCGATGTGGGCGGGCGAATTCGGAGCCATTGGAAGGACTTCCAGCAGAGCGACCTGGACGTGTGCAGGGCTCTTGCCGAGGTTTGGATTGACCGACTCAATCAGACTGAGAAGACACTGCGGCGCATTCAGAAGGCGCATGCGGAGCTCGTCGACTCGGCTGTCTGAAGACGACGCGCGACCTCACGTTACGAGCCCGGCGACGACGATCATCGCGATCGCGAAAACGGCTAGAAAGACTGCATGCGCGGCAACCGTTGCTGGCAATCGCTTCGGGGATGCTCACGACATCGGGTCATTCAAGCCTTTGCTGTGAGTGAGGGGAATCCAACGCCCATGCGACTGCCGTGCGCAGCGCGTCGTTTCCGCCGCTGGTCACGGGCTCTCCATGGGCCATCAGCAAATTCTCGAACGGTCGACTCAGCAAATCACGCATCGACTCTGCGTATCTCTTGCGCTCATTGACGAAGAGCCAGCGATACTCCTTTCCCTGCGTCGGGCGGTCATCGTAGTCGAGCAAAAAGCCCAGCAGAGCCCGGGTCGGCCACGGTTCTGGATCGCGCAGGTTGAACAAGAGGTCGGTCGTCACCAGCGATGAATCATCAGGCAGCCAGAGCAGCGACTCGTCGAATCGCATCCCATCCACCTGCAAGATCACCACAGACTCAGGCAGGTCTTCTGGAGGTGCGTCGGTCAGGTCTGCTGCAAAATCGACGTCTCGTTGTTTGCGGATAGCCCGGGAGGTCCCATAAACAGCAGCCTGGGCGAAGCGCGAGGCCGCGTCTGATACAAACATATGGTGGAAGTCGTTTGGCGCGAGAATCCAACGAACCTCGCCCAGCGCTCGAATTTCAGCTTCGAGCGCATCATCGAGTCGATGAGGCGAATAGAGCAGCAACTCTCCAGGCTCGGCCTCGACGACGAACATGCTCGCCGGCAGATGAAATCCGGGGGCGAGCTTGAGGGAAACGGTCGATCTCCAGATCGCCGACGAAATATCTTCGAGGCTCATTTTCGGCTCGTTATCAGGTGCCGCAAAACGTCGCCACTACCCTTTCTTCGGGTCTCGGTGGTCTCATATATTCGACGTCCTCGGGCAGCTCGAAGGGGTTCGTGAGAACGTCGACCAGGGTGTGAAAGGCCTCGAAATCAGCGT
>CAYFTY010000778.1:0-2770 GCA_964346045.1 uncultured Bradymonadales bacterium
GCCGATGCCGGTGTCGATCTGGGCGCGGCCGGTGCCGTCGAGGGCGAGCGCCACCTTTTCGCTCGACATCTCGGGTAACCTGCTCGCCGTCGGCGGCATCAATGACTTTGGGGGAGACGACCTGCAGATCTACGACATCTCGATACCTGACGAGCCAGTGCTCGAGGCTGGGATCGACGCCGGAAGCTCGGTCGGACAGTTCATGTTCGATGGGACGTACGTCTACGCGTCGGTCAATCGAGAGCTCGCGATCTACGAGTACAACGCCGGGGCCGGCACCCTTTCTCTGACGTCAGCGACGCCCTTTCCCGGTACGGTAAGTGGCAACGATTTCGCGCTCGAAGGCAATACGCTCTTTGTATCGCTCGTGGGCGCAGGAAATGCCTCCATCATCGCCTACGACGTAACCAACCGAACCAGCCCGACCGTCCTGCACAACCAGGTCGTTTCGTCGGTCCGGACGATCGCCGCGCGCCCGGGAGAGCTCTGGGTCGGCGGACTGAATACATTCAGCCTTTACGACACGACCTCACTCGGTACCGCCAACCCGATGTTCGTCGAACTCACCGATAGCGCTGACGACAAGTGCTCGTTCATCATGCGTGGTATGCAGGTCGTCGGCGACTACATCTACGCGGCCTGCGATAGCCAATTCGAACTTGCAGTGTTTGACATCTCCACGCCGGCTGACCCCATGCTCGTGGGGTCTCAAAACGTCAATGGAGCGGGTGAAGACGTTCACGTCGTCGGCAATCGAGCCTATGTTGCCGGGAACTCGGCGGGCGTCCTGATATTCGACATTACTACGCCGACCGCGCCTGCCCTGGTCGGTAACCTGCCGACCTCAGCCAATACACGGCAGGCCCGGTACGCGAATGGATACGCGTTTGCCCGGGCGGGCGGTAACGGTGTCGACATCATCGCCGAGGCGACACGAACACCCGAGTTCGCTGCGACCGTACCGCTACCCGGCCCGCCAGCCGTCATCGAGTTTGACAGCGACCGACTCGCTATCTCGGCGGATGATTTTTTCGTGGTCGATGTCGACGATATCGCAAACCCCCAGATCGTCACCACAGCCACGATCGGGCGATTCGACAGCCTCGCGTTCGACTTCCCCTGGGTCTACGCAAGCAATTCGACGCAGTTTCGAATCGTCGACGTGCAGATAGCCTCGATGCCGCTGGCGATCGCGACCGTCACGAGCAACCTGCGTTTCTACGACGTCGATGTTTCCCAGGACAGGCTCTATGCCGCCGTGGATGATGAGGGAGTCCAGATCTGGGACGTCTCGAACAAGAGTACACCGGTTAGCCTGGGCGGGTACGATCCGGGCACCATCTCGTTCCGCGAGGTGCTCGTCGAGGGGACGACGGTCTACGGCCTCGGGTGGAGCGATGGATTGCATGTGATCGATGCCACGAATGCAATGTCGCCCGTGCAGCTCGGGTTCGTAACGCACACATCGCTCAAGGGCGACCTCGACAAGTCGGGGCCGTACCTCTGGAACGGCTTCGGCAACGTGAGCTACACGCGCTTCGACGTCTCGGATCCGACGATGCCTTCAAAGACATTCATGGACGTCAACATCGGCGACGTCGAAGAGATCCGAACCAATGGCGCCCTGGCCTGGATCGCCGCCGGAGATGCGGGAGTCATCACCGTCGATGCCTCTGACCCGTCCAACCCGATCGTACTCGAGCAGTACGCGACGACCACGGATGTCGACACGATGGCACTGGCCGACGACAACGTTTGGTTCGGAGATGGTGCCAATCTGCGCGGCATCCACATCGATAATGCTCAATTCGGCACTCGCTTCGTCAGCGCCGCTCCCAACACGACCGTCTCGTATCCGGTAAGCTGGGAGCAGCCGGCGAACGCAGCCGATGTGAAGTGTTATGTGACAGGCGGCAGTTGCTCGGTGACCACATTCGATGGAGTAAATCGCACGGCGACCGTAGACTGGACGGTGCCCTCGACCGCGGGCGACCATGAGATCGCCGTTGTCGTCGGCCATCTGGCTACACGCGCCTACCTTCGAGACCGTATTTCAGTGCAGTAGTCGGCGAACTCGCCAGAAGATTTGGAGCTCATCAGGAAATCAAGGAAGCAAAATGAGCGAAACGCAAGACCAGTATCCTTTCGCTTTCGTCGGCGCGGGTGACGCGACCTATTTCGAATGGGCCGAGGTCCACGTCGCGTTCGAACGCCCACCTGCGGAATCGGAGCAAGAGAAGATCAAGGCGCAGGTGCCTGCACCGCTGCGCGACTCCATTGAGTTTGACGGACTTCACCTCATGGTGGCCTCGGACCAATTTGCGCACCGTGCGATCGCACAAACCTATGAAGCCGACGAGGGAGATACGCCCACCGACATGGGTCGGTTTTTCTTTGCTGCCGACTCTCAGGTCGACCGGTTCAACGAAGCTATCGAGCGATGGCTCGGCGAGGTGCACAGCATCGTCCCGATCCGGATCGTCTACCGCTCAGAGGATCTCGAATCGGGAGGCACGGAATTCTCGAGTTGGCACGCGTGGTCGCTCGAACAAGTCGATGAGATACTTGGCGAACTCGACCTCAGCGAGGCTGCGTGGGAGACCCCGTTTCGATTCATGCTGCGCAATATCGTCATGACGTGCTGGGAGGCACCACGCGAAGTCGACGAAGCCGTCGTGGCCGAACTCATGCCGGAAATCGCATGTGAGCAAGCACTCGACGACGGTGATGCCGTATCACTCTCGTCGAGTGCTTGCTCACATGCGATTTC
>CAYFTY010000779.1:0-2765 GCA_964346045.1 uncultured Bradymonadales bacterium
GACCTGTCACTCTCAGAGTCGTCGCCAAGGCGGCCGTCCGTACCTTCACCCCAGCAGTAGATATCGCCGACCTCATCGAGCGCGCAGGTATGGTCGTCGATGAGCGAGACCTGCGCGAAACGAATCGTCGAACTCACGAGATTCGGAAGGTCATTATCAGCCGGCACGGGATCGATGCCGAGACGACCGTTGGCTGTGCCTCCCCAGCAGTAAAGATCGCCGCCGTCTCGCGCGCAGGTGTGTTGATCGCCTGCATCGATTTCCTGAAATCTGACCATGGTGTCGACCGGGGCTGGGAGCGCGATGTCGATTGTCGAACCGTTTCCGAGCCGGCCGTTTCCGGCCTCGCCCCAGCAGTACGCTCGACCCGATGGTGTCAGCGCGCAGCTGTGTTTTTGACCGGCCGTGATCGATGAAGCCTGGAAGACGACCTCGGCAGTCGTGGTCGTGTCGAATCCAAAGACCGTTGCCGTGATCGTGGTTGTGCCGGGGGATAGGCCAACGAGTTCGTCCTGTGGATTGTCCACGGTCGCCTCTTCGACCACCGCAATATCCGCGGGGTCCGTGGACCACTCCAACCTGAGCGTCCCGATGGGCCCTCCCCCGTCATCGAGCGCCATGACCGACACAGGCACTCGTTCATCGACTGCGAGCGTCGGATTCATCGGGCTTATCTCGGCGCTCATGACGACCGGGTCGACGAGCTCGACCGTCATAGAACCGGAGAGCTCGCCGATGCTCGCCGTGACGGTCGCGGTACCGGCTCCGGTTTCAGGATCGGCCTCCAGTTCGACGAAGTCGAAGAACATCGTTGGCGCCCGCAGGATGCCCTTATTAGGGGACACATCCCACTCGAGATCGTGAATAGGCATACCATCGACGTTGAAGATCCGGATCTCGTTTTCGGCGGCGTCGCGAATGGTCGCGCGAATTATTAAAAGCTCACCGTCGCTGCGAATCGTTGCCGTCTCGGGCATGACTTCGATCGAGGCGGGAACGCTTTCGACGACGGTGATCTCAGCCTGCCCCGAAAACCCCATATACTCGGCCGTCACCGTGGTCGTACCGAGCCTGAGTCCGAATACGAGGCCATCTTCGTCGACCGTAGCGATGTTCTCGTCGCTCGACGACCATTGGACGTCGACGTCAACGGGCATGCCATCCACATCTTCGACCGTCGCCTCGAGCTGAAGATAGACCCCCTGTCCGACACTCGCCGTTGCAGGGTCCACAACCACCTGACTGATGGCATTGATGACCGTTACTTCAGCACTGCCCGAAACACCCTGCGCCGTCGCGGTCAACGTCGTCGTGCCGACGGCGACTGCGGTCAATTCGCCCGTTCCTGGGTCGAATTGCGCCACGGAGGGATCCGAATTCGCCCAGGTCACGCTTTCGTCCAGAGTATTCGATTCGGCATCCAGCACCCGCGCGGTGAAGACTTGCGTCGCCCCGATCGGCAGGGGCTCGGGCGTGGTGGGATCGATCACGACTCGATCCACGACGACCTGATTATTGGTGTTGTTCGTCTGGTTGTTGGTATTGTTTGTCGCGGGGCCAGCCGCAACGCAATAGCCATTGGAGCAGACTGCATTCTCGGCGCAGTCTGCATCGGTATCACACGTGATCGAATCAAAGGTCGTCTCGTATGCGCAGGCGCCATATATCAGCACACACACCAAAAGCAGCAAAGCGCGCGCGAAGGAGACCCGTCTCGAGAAAATCGCGTTCATAAGCGTCCTGAATCTGGGTAATTCTCAGTGATCGTACCCGCTCATTGAATTCATTGCACGTCGGCATGTCGAGCTGAGGCATCTTGCATGCCAGAATTGAAAATATCTCATCCGCTAAAAATCCGTATTAAGCCTTGACTTAACGACCTTACTCAAGTTTGATCAAACCGGGTGCCATCGGTGCTTCATTTCCCTATCCCGAGGGCCAGATGTCTCGCGAGATTAACATCCTCATCGTCGACGATGACACGGATATCTGCGAGTACATGGAACTCTTGCTCCAGCAGAACGGCTTCGCGGTCTCGACTACGCAGGATCCGACGACTGCGGTCGACGTCCTGAAGAGTGACGAATTTCATGTCGTCGTGCTCGATATCATGATGCCCGGTTTGAATGGGATGGAACTTCTCGAAAAGATTCGAGACTTTGACAACGATATTGCCATCATCATCTTCACGGGCAACCCAACGGTCGACACGGCTGTGCAGTCGATGAAATTCGACGTTTCAGATTATATCAAAAAGCCGTTCGACATCGACGAGTTCACCGAAAGCCTGAATAAGATCTTGCGCGAAAAGGGTCTGCTCATCGACCCGTCCGAGCAGCTCCTCGTCGAGATCGGCCGCAACATTCGGCACGCCCGCAAATCACAAGATCTAACGCTGAAGCAGATGTCGCGCCGCACCGGACTTTCGGTCAGCCTGCTCTCGCAGATCGAACGCGCCGAATCGAGCGCTTCGGTCTCGTCGCTCTTCAAGCTCGCGCGCGCGCTCGACTGTCGTCTCACCGACCTCTTTGGTGATTACTGAGCCAGCCGAAGTTCATGCAAGACCCAATTTTCGAGGAAGTTTCGGTCGACGTGATTCGACCGTTGCGCACTCGCATTCTGCGACCTCATTTTCCAGCGGGAAAACTTGCGATCTATGAGGGCGACGAACGCGAGGACACCCACCACTTTGCAATCCGCGACGGCGACCGAATCATTGGCTGCGCCACATTCATGACGTGGCCCAGCCCGGCGCACGAAGGCAG
>CAYFTY010000780.1:0-2763 GCA_964346045.1 uncultured Bradymonadales bacterium
AGAGTTGCGGTGTGAGTCGTACGAATCGGCGACTGCTATCTGAGAAGTACCATCCTTCGTTCTGGTAGGGCGCAGCATCCATGGCTGACACCCCGAATCCGCTAATCAGGTCCGCATGGAGGTTGCTCATTGGAGCCATCGGGTCGACAGGATCAAGCTCGATAAGTCCTGGAGCGGTGTACGCGTGCTCGATTCTGACGCGAGTCGCGTCGGGATCCGCGAGCGCCGCATTGCCGGGATATCCAGTTGGGATGTCGAGCGCGAAGGTGCAGAGGGCGGCCGAAGCGATATCAAGAAGGGCATCTTTCAGGTCGTTCGGAGTAGTCGCTTCGATGCTGCCGGTACACTGGAGAGATGACTTCATCTCTACGATCGGACAGATCATCGGAGGGCTGAATGTATCGAGATGTGACTCGATTTCGCTGTCTGAAGCCGCACAAGGGTCAAACGGGTTCGCTGCGCAATCACTCGAGAGGCAGCAAGAACCGGTGCCTCCTGCTGCAGCGAGGAGCGAGTTGGTGTCTGACGAGGAGTCGGTGCCGAACCCAACCGAAAACGTCTGCACGGGGGCGGTAGCGCGATTCTTCGCATCACATAGGTCCCGCACAGCATCGATGGCAAGGTCAATGCTGTCGGAAGAATCGCAGGTCGAACTCGACGGGCCGCCGTCCGAGATGATTACAGCCACGTTCGGCCGGTCGGTCGAGGTAAGGCCGGAATGGTTCTTAATTTCTTCGGTACCCTCGTTCACCTCAGTGCCGCCAGTTGGTGGACTCAAGGAAGCAAGGACTGCGTCGAGGTCGTAACTCGGATTTACATTCGATTCTTCGTCGACATCGAGGTCGTGGGACGCTCCGGTCGAAAATGAGCCGAGCCCGAACCTGATCTTGTCGCATGTAGGATCTCCGTCGACCGCACATGGTCCCGCGGTGTTCATGTCCTTGGTGACTTCTGAAATGGCCGCGGTGGCGGCATCCCAGCGCGACATGGAGGGGTCAGTCGACGCGAAGTTCATGGAGCCCGAACGATCGAGCATGAGATATACGTTGGGCGATTTGACGCCGACGGGATGGTCTTTCTCCATGCTACACGTGAATTGATAGGATACTGCCGTACCCGCCATGAGCGTCATCATCGAGCAGACGAGCAGCCCTAACCGTTGGGGTGTAAGCATGGTTTCGATCTCCTGTTCTATCCGGATCTTTCCTCAAAACGCAATTTCCACGCCTCTTCATGAGCCGTGTTCACCGCGGAATCTTCAGATTCTACTTCGAAAATGTTTCAAAACTACGAAAAAATTGCAGACCTACTGGATGTCTACGCCCACCTGGTAATCGCCTGTCGACCCGCTGAGCTTGTCGACGACGACGAAATGGTCGCCATCGTTCTCGACCGTGTACTCCAGGCGATCTCCCAGATCGATCGACGCGAGGCATTCCGCGGTCGCATCACATGTTTCGGAAACGAAAATCGCGTGGTCGAGGTCGTCGTTCTGTGAAGCATCGACGACAATCTTTTGCCCCGCCGTGAGTCCTGGAAACGAGAGCACGAAATCCTGTCCTGGGGTGTCGATGCTCCCACAGGAAGCGCGGTCTGCGAAGTTGTAGTCGTCGACGTGAGCGCGAGCCGCCCCGTTGAGCGTCATCGCAGCGGTGATCTCGATGGGGTTGTCGCATGACTCGCCGTCGCATCTTCCACCGGTGCATCCGTCGCCGCATTCGAAGGTTCCCATCTGCCCGCAGATCTGGATGGCGTCGCCCATGCATGTGCGCTCACCTGGGACGGCGCATTCGCGCGGCTGCAGGTTGATCGAGAGCTCGAATTGTCCGGTGTCGACGCCCGCGTCAGGCTGCACGATGATGAAGTAGTCCTCACCGGGTTCCGCGACGAATTGCGTGGATTCTGCGACCGTGCAGACGACCTCGCCGCCGTTCAGACACGTCCCGCGGTTCACCGAGAATCCCCATGTCAGATTGGTCGACATCGAGGTGAGATCGACTGTCACCAGCGCCCGGTCGGCGACCGTGAATTTGAAGGCGTTTTCGGGCCCCGAGAACCCATCGACTACCTCGACGCAACTCGCGTCCTGTGTGTCGACGAAGTTCGAAGTATCGCCCGAGGCCATCGCGGTCCCATCTGCCGCGAGCTCGCCCAAATCCTCGACCTCGTCGCAAGCAAGTTGTGCTGACTCGGGCACGCAGTCGCCTCGGACACACTTCAATCCCTGCATGCATCCTTCGTCGCCGCAGAGGTTTGTGCCGCCCATGTCGGTATCACCGGCATCCGTATCTCCGAGATCCTCGGGGGTACTCATGTCCTCGGAATCAGACATGTCGGATTCGAGCATGTTGTTGGGATCGAAGGTGGGGCGTTCTTTGTCTTCGCCACAGGCGGCCATCAGACAGACCGATGCCGCTACTACGAAGAGAGTGTGCAATCTCGAGACAGTCATGTACGACTCCGCGAACAAAAATGGGCCTGCACCCATTGGAGCGCAGACCCTCGATGCGGTCAAGAATGGTCGAGCCGGCCTATTCTGCGGCCTTTTCTTCGACTTCGTCCTCGAAGCGTTTGATCGAGAGGTCCAGATATTCGTCGCTCTGGTCGATGCCGATGAACTTACGACCGTGCTGAAACGCCGCAATGCCGGTCGTGCTCGAACCCGCAAAGGGGTCGAGGATCTTGTCGCCCTCGTTGGTCGACGCGCGCACGATGCGGCTCAAGAGCTTGATCGGCTTTTGAGTCGGGTGCTTGCCGTGTTTC
>CAYFTY010000781.1:0-2763 GCA_964346045.1 uncultured Bradymonadales bacterium
GCACCGGGGCATAGCTTCGGCGCACGCCTCTCGATTGGCGTCAATTCGGCCCGCATCAAGCGCCTCGGTCAGGCGCGCGAGAATGAAGACACCTGGAACACCACCGCCTTCAACGTCGTGCTCGGCTACTCGCTGCGCTCGAACTTCACGCTCGACCTCAGCCTCGAGCTCGGCCTTTCCTTCTTCTCGAATGGATTCGCCACAGACCAGCCGACTCCGAACTACGATGATAGTGCTTCGGTCGCTCCGAGCTTCTCGCTTTCGGGTCGATCGACGATTCCTCTCGTCGAAAATGTGAGCCTCGGCGTCCTCGGTGTCGTCCATGTGAATTCGGCGTCGTTCGACAACGAATTTGGCGGCATGGGAACGACGGCAGACAGAAATAGCGTGTCGAGCTCGAACTTCCTCGTCGAAGCTGGCGCTGGCCCCATCTACAAGCTTCCCGATGATTCGACGATCGCAGCCTATGGAACGCTTGGCTTCGGCTCGTCGAACTACGATTTCGACAGCAGTGACCAGACGGTCTCGACCACGGCTCTCCTTCTTCCCGGCTTCAAGCTCGCTCTCGAGCACTGGCTCTGGGATTGGATGGCGTTCCGCAGCGGTCTTTCGTCGCGTTTCTACTTCCAGAATCAGAGCCGTGAATTCGATGCGGATGCACTCGACAATATCTCGTCGTCGCATACCTACTACGAATTCCTCTGGTCGGTGGGCGTCGGTTTCAAAGTCGGAAACTTCGAACTCAATGGAACGCTTCAGACGCCGTTCGTCACGAGCGGCCCCGACTTCCTGGGCGGAAACGCTCCGGGACTCTTCTCGCTGCTGAATGCGAACTACAAGTTCTGAGCTTCGTCCATGATCGATCAAGCCCGGCGGTGACGCCGGGCTTTTCTTTTGCCACCGCTCGGCCTTGCTAGCACCGGGCATCAGCGATAATTTCGCCGCGCCTGAAGACGACGCCTCAAAGAGGATTGGCCGCCCGATGAGTTTCCACACCCCCGACGCACCCTACGTGCTCCAAGATGCCGCCCCGCGCGACGACGAGACCATACTTGCGCGCGACGAGTCTTTCTTACGCACCTTGACGGGCGGGTTGAGAAGGGGCGGTTGGAAGTGGCCGATCGGGCTTTTTGTTCTGGCCTTCGCCGTCTTTTCACTGACGAGCTGGGATCGCCTCACCAAACCCAGCGCGGATCCGCATTTCGCGTACCTGGCCGAGACCTATAACACGATGATTGCGGCCGCACTCGGCAACGGCGAAGCGCAGTCCGAACGCGCTGAACTCGAGCCCTTCGAACTCGCACGCAAACCACCTCATCGAAACGACTGGGCGAGCTACTGGGATATCACGCTCGAGGGCGGCGACCGCTATCGAGGTTTCTGGCTCGACCAGCAAGGTCACGGACGCTTCAAGACGCTCGACAATAAAGCGGTGATGCTCGACCGCTCGCAACTCACCGGCGCCGAGCGTAAACGACGCTACTTTGTATCCTTTCCACCCGCACCTGCCGTGATGATGATGCCCTTTGTGGCGCTCACCGGCGTCGAATTCAACGACGTGGTCTTCACCATCGTATTCGCGTCGTTCAACGTCTTGTTGATGTTCCTTCTCTTACGCCGTCTCTCGCGGGGGGGTCGCTCCGGACGGGGCCGAAGCGCCAACATCTGGCTCACCCTGCTCTTCGGGTTTGGGACGGCCCATTTCTGGTGCTCGGTGCTGGGACAGGTCTGGTTCACGGCGCTGATTCTAGGGGTGACGTTCACTCTTCTCTACATTCACGCGGCCATCGATGCACGTCATCCCGTCTGGGCGGGAATCTTCTGTGCACTCGCCTTTGCGACGCGTACACCGCTCGTTTTTTCGGCGATCTTTTTCTACGCCTTCGTTTTCTTTCCGGGCGGAAAGCTGCGCCGCGA
This sequence comes from uncultured Bradymonadales bacterium, assembly GCA_964346045.1. GTDB lineage: Bacteria > Myxococcota_A > Bradymonadia > Bradymonadales > Bradymonadaceae > CAYFTY01. The sequence continues at coordinate 1,918 of CAYFTY010000781.1, forward strand.
CGACTGGGTAGATGCGCTGCGAAAGATTGCGCTATTCAGCACGCCCTGCCTGATCGTAGGCCTATCGCTGCTCGGGCAGAACCATATCCGCTTCGAGTCGCTCACCGAGTTCGGGCATACCTATCTGGCTGCCGGCTCACTCGAACGGATTCAGACCTACGGCCTCTTCAACGCTCAATTTCTATCCAAGAATCTTTCGGCGGCTTTCACGCTGATACCTCGCTTCCAGCCCGACGCGCCGTACGTGATCATTTCGAAACACGGCATGAGCATCTTTCTGACGACGCCGGCGTTCTTCTATCTCTTTCGCCCCGAGAAACGTGAATGTGTACGCGATCGATTCTGGTTCGCGCTCTTGTGGATTACGGTCGCAATGATTTCCATCCCGGCGCTTTTCTACCAGAACACCGGGTACGAGCAGTTCGGCTATCGATTCGTACTCGATTACACACCCTATCTGATCTTGCTGCTGGCCGTGGGCAGACATCCGATCACGCTGCTCTTCAAAGCCAGCGTGCTGGTGAGCATCGCAGTCAATGCGTTCGGTGCCGCGACCTTCAAACGCGTCGGCAAGTTTTACAGCAACAAATTTTTCGTGTGAGGTAGGGCCATGAACTCCGAAGGCCCCGAAAAACTGCCCGAGATTCCACCGATGTCGGCCACGACAGGCAATCGCCTGATGATTGCCCTTGCTGCGACCTCGGCGTTCTTTGCGCTCATTGGTCTCGGCCTCGAATTCGCCACCGACCGCTGGCTTTCTCAGAAGCTGAAGACCTATCCGCTCTTTCTCACGACTCCGATCGGAGTCGGCGCGACGATTCTGACCATCCTCACTGCCTTGCGTAT
>CAYFTY010000782.1:0-2763 GCA_964346045.1 uncultured Bradymonadales bacterium
ATCCGTGAGGGTGGACGCACCGTCGGTGCAGGCGTTGTGACTGCGATCACCGAGTGATTCCCGCGAAGAATTCGACAAAGGCCCGGCCTCGTATGGAGGTCGGGCCTTTGTTTTGGCCCTGCGCTCGGGGTCGACGTGTCGATCCCAGAGAGGATCTTCGAGGGTGTCTGAAGGCGAGATTTCATGCGCATTTCGGGCTACCGTAAAAAAAAGCCGAATGGACTTGATCTACTGGAATCCGTCTTGTAAGTTCCCGGTCCGCTTCAAAGGCCCCGAACTGCGGGCACGACATCTTGGATTGATGTGTCTTGGGCTTCGAAGCAAATGAATTGATACGAAACAGTTGCTGGAAAAGTGCCGGCAGGAGTTGAGTGACATGGCGAGCGACAAGATTCGCATCAAATTGAAGGCGTACGATTATAAGCTTCTCGACACCTCGGCTGCCGAGATTGTGGAGACGGCCAAACGTACGGGTGCCAAGGTCGCGGGCCCGATTCCGCTTCCGACCAAGATCAGTCGATGGACCGTCCTTCGTGGACCGTTCGTCAACAAGAAGTCGCGCGAGCAGTTCGAGATTCGAACGCACAAGCGCCTGCTCGATATCCTCGAGCCGACGCAGCAAACGCTCGACGCGCTGATGCGACTTGACCTGTCAGCGGGTGTTGAGGTCGAGATCAAGGCCTGACACCGGAATTTCCGGTCGACACAATTTAATTTTCTGAGTTTCGTTTTGTGAACTCTTTCGCCCGTTCGAGCAGTAATCAGGGCGGCGCAGGAGCGACGATGAATATCGACGTATTTGATCTGAACAATAAAAAGACCGGCGACATCGAACTCGATGACGCCGTATTCGCTGACGAAGTCCGCGAGCCCCTCTTCTGGGAAGTCGTGAACTGGCAACGCGCTCGGCGCCGCGCTGGAACGCATTCCACGAAAGGCCGAAGCGACGTTCGTGGAGGTGGTCGCAAGCCCTGGCGTCAGAAAGGCACCGGGCGGGCGCGTGCCGGAACCATTCGCTCGCCCCTGTGGGTCGGCGGTGGTATCACTCACGGTCCGAAACCGCGTGATTATTCGTACGCGATGCCAAAGAAAAAGCGTAAAGTGGCGCTGCGTTCGGCTCTGAGTCTCAAGGCCAAAGAAGGGAAGCTTCGCATCCTCGACTCGCTCGAGTTTGACGAAATCAAGACCAGGCTGGCCGTGGAGGCCCTCGGATCGTTCGAGGCGGAGTCCGCACTCTTCACCGACGTCACGACGCGTGACGAAGCGACCAACGAGCTTCATCATAACGAGAAGCTTCGTCTTTCGGTTCGAAATCTACCCAACGCAAAGTACCTGGCTGTCGAGGGTCTCAATGTCGAAGATGTTCTTCGATACGAGTACCTCTTTATGAGCCGTGAAGCGGTTGAGCAGGTGCAGGAGGCGCTGAAGTCATGAGCAACTCATATGACATCATCATCCGCCCCGTGATGACCGAGAAGAGCACCGGCATCATGGAAGACGGCAATAAGATTGTGTTTCGCGTCAAGCGCGACGCGACGAAGCCCCAGATCAAGAACGCCGTGCAGGAAATCTTCGGAGTGAAGGTCCGCAAGGTGAACACGATGATCATGCCGGGACACGATAAGCGGTTCGGCCGCTACATCGGCCGGACGAGCTCGTTCAAGAAAGCGGTCGTCACGCTTCGCGAAGGCGAAGCCCTCGACCTCTTCGCTCTGGAAGGAACAGGCGAGGAAGAAGATAACGGCGTTGTGTGATTCGACGCGAATTCTGAGCGGCCTCTACCAGGCCACACAGGGACAGAAGAATGGCTATTAAAAAGAGTAAACCGACATCGCCGGGACAGCGTTTTCTTCGCCGAAATGACTTCGACGAAGTGACGACCGACCGCCCTGAAAAGACGCTCACGGAATCTGGAAAGAGCTCGGGCGGCCGCAACAACCATGGTGTGATCACCGTGCGTCGTCGCGGAGGTGGACACAAGCGCCGCTATCGCCGCGTCGACTTCAAACGCAATAAGTCGGGCGTACCTGCGGTCGTCCAGACCATCGAATATGACCCGAATCGTTCGGCGTATATCGCGCTGGTTACGTACAAGGATGGCGAGAAAGCTTATATTCTCGCTCCGCAGGGCATCTCGGTCGGCGATGAAATCGTCTCGAGCGCTCACGCGGACATCAAGCCTGGCAACTGCCTCAAGCTTCGATACGTCCCCGTCGGAACCGTGATTCACAATATCGAGCTCAAGCCCGGCAAGGGTGGTCAGATCGCTCGCTCCGCAGGCGCATGGGCCCAGCTCATGGCCAAGGAAGGAAAGTACGCGTTGGTGCGACTTCCCTCCGGCGAGCTTCGTCGAATCCTCCAGCAGTGCCGCGCGACGGTGGGAGCCGTCTCGAACCCCAAGCACGAGAATGCTTCGTCGGGTAAAGCGGGGCGCAGTCGCTGGCTAGGACGTCGACCCTCGGTGCGAGGTGTCTCGATGAACCCCGTCGATCACCCCCACGGTGGTGGTGAGGGGCGTACCGCAGGCGGACGCCATCCGGTCACGCCCTGGGGTAAGCCGACGAAAGGAAAGAAAACGCGCAAGAATAAGCGAACGAATAAGTTCATCGTTCGCGGTCGCAAGAAGAAGAAGAAATAAGAATGCAAGGCGCCCCGCGCCGTCGCCTCGTAGAGAGGCATATACGAAGAGGAGAAGAACGTGCCACGTTCCATTAAAAAAGGACCATTCGTCGACGAGAGCCTTCGCAAGAAGATCTCGAAGTC
>CAYFTY010000783.1:0-2758 GCA_964346045.1 uncultured Bradymonadales bacterium
CGAGCCCGAGGTTGTGATGATTATGAAATCCAACCTCGCAATCGAGCGCGTCCTTCATCGATCGAATACGCTCTCGCGTCTCGTCCATCAAGAGCGCGCCTGCCGAGTCGGTGACGTAGACACAATGCGCACCGTACGACTCCATGAGCTTTGCCTGCTCGACGAGCTCTTCGGTGGGAATCATATGCGCCATCATCAAGAAGCCGACGGTATCGAGGCCGAGCTCGCGCGCTTTTTCGATGTGCTGGCGCGAGATATCGGCTTCGGTGCAGTGCGTCGCGATGCGGATCGTGTCGATGCCACAATCGATCGCTTCTTTCATGTCTTCGATCGTTCCGATGCCCGGCAAGAGCAGCGCCGCGAGCTTTGCGTGATCGAGCACCTCGCGCACCGCCCGCAGGTATTCGGGCTCAGTATGCGCCGAGAAGCCGTAGTTGAAGGAGTTCCCGTTCAATCCATCGCCATGGCTGACTTCGACGATGTCGACGCGGGCTTCGTCGAGCCGCTTTGCGATCGCCACCATCTGGTCGACCGTGTACTGATGACCGAGCGCATGCATTCCGTCGCGCAGGGTGCAGTCGTTGATGATCAGCTTGTCGGACATGGCTCCTCCTCGAATCGGGCGTTACCTTAGATGCCTTTCGCGCATCCATACAAGAAAAGGTTCGCCGGACTTCATTTGTTAAAATCTAGGTGTCGCTTGAGCAAGTGTCCTCGACTCTCTAGACTTCCGGCGTAATCGCGGAGTTTTATCGATGCTGACCCACCCATTTCGACTTCTTCTCGCTCTGGCCCTTCTGTTCACTCTCGCCGCGTGCGGCGACGACTCGCAAACCGAAGAACCACAGCCAGAGAATAATGCGAATCCTGTGACGATGATGGACGCCGGCGACGAAGACGCCGATGAAGAGCCACAATTCGTCTGTCCCAACGAAGAAGAAGCCGTATGCGATGGTCGCTGCGTCAAAATTCTCACGTCGATGGACCATTGCGGCGAGTGCGGCAATTCGTGCGCTGTGGGTCTGCAAACCTGCCGCGGCGGAGTCTGCGAATGCCTGGGCGGTCGAACCTTTTGCGACAACCGGTGTGTCGACACCGATTTCACCCGTGAGCATTGTGGCGCATGCGACAACCCCTGTTCGCTGAGCGAAGCGTGCCAGTCGGGCACCTGCGTCGAAGTCTCGAGCCGTCCCGAAGTCACCGGCGTCTTGCAGCAGACCAATGAAACTCGCGCCGAATCTCAGGATTGCGGCGTCCACGGAAGCAAACCACCCGTGGGCGGACTGCAGCTCAACGACGAGCTGATGGCCGCCGCTCAACTGCACGCCGAAGATATGGCAATGAATGATTTCATGGCGCATGAAGGATCCGACGGAAGCTCGCCAGGCGTACGCGCCGACCGCGCCGGATACGCCAGCGGGACGGTCGGCGAGAACGTCGCGCGCGGATATCAAACCCCGGCAGCCGTGGTCGACGGCTGGACAGATTCGGATGGACACTGCAATAACATGATGAACGGGACGTACAACGAAATTGGAATTGGATACGCGGTGTCCTCGAGTGGTGAGCCTTTCTGGGTACAGCTTTTCGGGGCGCGCTAAAGCCCAGGAAAGCACATGAAAATTTGGACCTTGATTGGATTGCTCGCGCTCGCGAGCGCTTGCGCTGCCAACCCCGCACGCTTTGCCGAAGGCGAAGAGTCGTCGACCGAGGCACTCGAAGAAGAGGCCGAAGTCGAAGAGACGCCCGAGGCTGAGACGGCCGAAAACACCACTGCGACGAGCGCCGACGAGGTGCAGAGCGAGCCTCCAACGGCTAACGTTCCTGGCCAGCAGAAGCATCATCACGGCGACAATCACGCCTTCAAGAATCCCGAAAAACGAGCCGAACGCTGGAACTCCCCCGAGCGTGACGCATGGCAAAAGCCCACGGAAGTACTTGGCTTCATGTCTGTGCAGTCGGGGATGAGCGTCGCCGATATCGGCACGGGAACCGGTTATTTCATTCCACATCTTTCGAAGGCCGTCGGCCCCACCGGCCAGGTCTGGGGCCTCGACGTCTCCCAAGAGATGGTCGATTACGTCGCTCGCACCTCGCGCGACAAGGGCCTCGAGAACGTGATCGCCAAGAAGGTCTTCGCGGGCGGGCCAGGCTTTGATGCCCAATCGATCGATCGATACCTGATCGTAAACACGTGGCACCATATCGCCCAACGCGAAATCTACGCACAGCGGCTCTACGATTCGCTCAAGCCAGGCGGCAAAGTCGTCATCGTCGAGTACACGACGACCTATCCAGATGGACCGCCCAAAGAGATGCGCCTTGCGCCCCTGGTCGTAGAATCCGAGCTCTCGGCAGGCGGATTTGATGTCGAGCTCGTGCAGGAGACCTTGCCACGACAGTACATCGTGGTCGGACATAAGCGATGATCACGCTCCTCTTCACGATCCTGGCCATTGGCGCCGCGACGGTCGGTTGGCGGGATCGTGAAGACCTCTCGACATCGATGCGACGTGGTGTATGCGTCTCTGTCGTCCTCTGTCTCGCAGCAGCGTTCTGGACGGCATGGGAGCCCTACCTCTTTGCCAAGACAGTCGCCCGCCTGGCCATGCCGACAGGGCTGATCTTCATTGCTCTTTTCATCGCGCCCTTCTGGGCTCTCTATCGCTCATCGCACCGAATGGCAGCCGCCCTCACCGTGCTCTGGTTCGCCTACACGCTGGCCGGCAACGAGTTTATCGGGGGCGTACTGCTGGGC
>CAYFTY010000784.1:0-2755 GCA_964346045.1 uncultured Bradymonadales bacterium
ATGTGTTCGTCTCGAACCCGCGCATGAAACCCGCCCGTATGCTTGCCCGAGCGACTGGGTCGCGGCGGTCCGATGCGACCCAGTCGCCGGGTTTCACGGTCGCCTCCAGCGCGAGCAGCGCTGGACACGCGTCGCTCAAAAAGAAGGCGACCGCGCTCGCCACATCGCCCGGGGATGGCTGCGCGCCCTGACTGATTTCGTCGGGCACGCGTGACGGCAGACGACCGCTCGGTTCGATGTCTTGGAAGCCGACCTCGACCGCGCGGAACGCGCGGCCAGCGAACTCGGGATTGTTCGCGGCGAGTGTGATTCGGAGAGCGAATCCAGCGCCGAGTTGGAAGCGTGGTGAGTACAGATCGCCCCACGTTCGATTGCGACCGATCAGACCGGATTCGTCGGTCGGAATGCCGGCGCCCGCCAGCGATTCGGCAGCGGCAGTGAACCTTTCGTAGAACGCGCGGTCATCCTCCAGAAACCGCCCGCCCAGCGCGTCGCCAGAGTGACCCTCATCGCCGGCAAAAACACCGCCGTCACCAACCTCGGCGCCAGCTATGCCGCCGTCGTTACCAATGTCGGCGACCGGTGCGCTCGAAGGGCCGGTACACCCTACGAAGAAGGCAAAAATCAATGAGGACGTGCAGAGCCGCCATGCCATTGGCGATTTCGAAATCGCCGAATGCGCGTTCCGTGACGTCGGAGCGAATGGCGATGGGCATTCAGCACCCATTTCTGACGGCGCAATCTGAGAACGGAGCGTAGGCGTCCATCAAGAACTCCTCGGTGGTATTCTGATCTCTGCACATCCGGATGCAATCTTGATCCGCGACCCCGCCGTCGAAGCAGCCGAGCAGACAGTCATCATAGGCTCGGCAACTCGCAAACGTCGCGCAGTAAGCGGCCTGCTGACAGCAATTCTCTTCGAGACACGAGGGATTGTATCCCCACGCCCAGTCGGAAAACATCGATAGGTCTTCGTCGCAGGTCGGCCCCGTGGTCATGCCATTGGAGTCGTTGTCGACCTCTCCGTCCGTGTTGGACGCATTCGAGTCGTCGACGTCGCAGGCGTTGGTCGCCCCTCGACCGGCACAGGTTTCGTCGCAGCCATCTCGGCCAAGACAGGTTCCATTGAAGCAACTCTGGGTCGAGATCGCGGAACCGTCCGAACAGTAACATTCGGTCACCGGGCAATCCTGCGAACCACCGCACGAATCTCCTGCAGCGGGTTGAGCTGCGCACGCCTGCGCGAGCTGCTCTTCGGGGTCGACGTTGGTGCCGTTGTTGTCGGATGCATCATTGTCTCCGCAGCCAAGCGCGAAAGAGAGGACAACACATAGAAAAACAAGTCGACAGTACATCATGTGAAAAGCTCCCGTTGGGTATTGAGCATGCGCCGGAGCGTAAGAGCGAATCGTGAGGAAGTAAAGTGGACGCGATGGGCCCCATGGCTCGACGCTACTATGCGAATGCCAGCAACGGCGTTATTGTGGAAGAGGCTCAGGACGGGCTCTCCTGGAAGTGGCTGGAGCAACGATGCCGAAGATCAAAGTGCCGACGATGGGAGGAGGTCAGTTCTGGGCCGACCGCCGATATCGTCACGGATGGCGAGTGCAGGAAAACGTGCTCACCGGGCATCACCGGCTTCTCGACCCTTACGACCGTCGCCACGTCTACGGTACCTTCGAGGATTGCCTCGCCGGACTCGACGAGCTGGAACACGGGCCGCTGCCGCCGGATGTCGTCGTCATGTTGCACGGGCTCGGGCGACGCCGGGCCTCGCTCACGAGGATGAGCTCAGCTCTCGAAGCCGCGCGGCATCAGACGATTCGGCTCGACTACCCGAGCACGAAACGCCCGCTCGACGCGCATGTCGACCAGGTGCTGCAGGTTCTCGAGAATCTCGACGGGGCGCGGCGAGTCAGTTTCGTGACCCACTCTCTTGGTGGGATCATCGCTCGTGGTGTGCTCGCCAGCCCGCAATGGCCAACCCATCTCGATATGGGCCGTGTCGTAATGTTGGCTCCGCCCAATCGCGGCGCGTCGCTCGCGCGTCTCTTGCGCGATCACGTGCCCACATTCTTCGGAGCTGCGGTTGGGCCTGCCGGTTTTGAGATCGCCGACGGTCCTCCTTACCCAGAGCCGCCCGTACCGCACATGGTGATCGCAGGCTCTCCCCGAGAGGGAGTCGGACTGAACCCGGCGCTCGATGGCGAAGACGATGGAATCGTGACGGTCGAAGAGACGAGGCTGCCGTCGATGACCGAGCACCTGGTCGTCGATGCAGTTCACACGGTCATCATGGACCATCCGGAAGCCCAGGCCGCCACGATTCGATTCCTCGATCCGGTCCTGGATCGCGAGAAGTGATCGACTCTCCGCAACAAAGGCTGAGCGACTTTGAGCAGCGACGAGGCCTTTTACTCTTTGGTGTGAAAATCCGTGTTCCAGCACTCTTCTGGCGACGGCTTGCGGTGAATCGAGCTACCGCCAGACCAGGCGATAGGCCAGGTTATGCCCGATCTTGCTCGAGTACTCACGGATTGTCTTTTGGGCCAGTTTCATGGTCAGGGCCCGTGGCAATACGCCCGAGATTCGGCCCACCAGCGTGGGCTCCTCGCCGATGGTCGGCGCTGGAACCCTCGGGAACGCGACATCGACATGGGCGCGGCGTTGGCCCGCTTTGTCGAGGAAGATCGATAGCTCCTCGAACATCGAGAGGAGCGGGTCGTTGCGACGAAGCCACCAGTTGGCCGACGGC
>CAYFTY010000785.1:0-2754 GCA_964346045.1 uncultured Bradymonadales bacterium
CGTCTTTGTCGAGACCGCGAGCTTTGACTGCGACGTCGAAGTTCCTCGAGGCGATGGATTTCCTGACGCGCTTTCGCATCTACTCGGGAAATCTCTGAGCGAAATTCTGGCGGCCGAAGCTCAAGGAACAAGAGCGGCACTGCGCAATGCGGGGCGTCCCACATCGCGATGGCTCATGGATGCCATCACTCCTGCAAACGTCGGGGCGTTTCTCTTCGCGTGGGAGTACACCACCGCGATTGTCGGGGAGTTGCTGGACATCAATGCATTCGACCAGCCCGGTGTGGAGCTCGGCAAAAAGATCGCACATGGGATCCTGGGGCGAGATGGCTTTGAGGAGTGGGCAGCCAAGGCCGATGCAGCCGAAGCCGATTCGTCATGGACCATCCGCTGAGCGATGAATTACAGCAATCCCAATGGCCGCGAGACCCTTGCGAGACGAACACTTTGCGTTGAGCAAGACCTCGGGGTAGGATGGATGCAGCGTATTTGCTAAAACAATGTAAGATCTCCTACGTATCGCAGGCCGGGCGCGAATCGTGCCAGCCTCCTGAACTCGATGGGTAAAGACAGCACAGTCGTAACGGTGATCTCGAAGGTCCCGACCGAGAAAACCACGCGTGAAGCGTGTCTGGTCGTGATCAACGGGGCTGATCTGGGGAAAAAGTATCTGCTCGCCCAGTCGTCGACGGTCATTGGCCGCTCGTCGAAGGTCGATATCCAGATCGATGAAGAATCGATCTCGCGCTCGCATGCCGTCATCGATAATTACGGAGATACCGTCATTGCTCGCGACCTCGAGTCGACCAACGGTACCTATGTGAATGACGTTCCGGTCCGTGAAAAGCGGCTGATGGACGGTGACCAGATCAAAATCGGTCGCACCATCTTCAAATTTCTCTCGGGATCGAATGTCGAAGCCCAGTATCACGACGAGATTTACAAGCTCACGACCACCGACGGCCTCACACAGATTTACAACAAGCGCTACTTTCTCAAAGAGATGGAGCGCGAGATGAGTCGCTCGCTGCGATATGACCGGGCGCTCTCACTGATCATGTGTGATATCGACCACTTCAAGGGCATCAACGACACCTACGGTCACCTGGCGGGTGACCACGTCCTGAGGCAGGTCGCCAAGCGCGTTCGTACCAACCTCAGGCGCGACGATATCTTTGCGCGGTATGGCGGAGAAGAATTCGCGGTACTCCTTCCAGAGCTGAATAAGATCAAGGCGGGGCAGCTCGCCGAGAAATTGAGAAAGCTCATCGAAGCTGAACCTTTCTACTTTGGCAATATTTCGATTGCCGTCACGCTTTCGATGGGGATCTCGGATCTCAACGAGTACAACGGTGCGATGGAAGGGCAGCCCGATCAGGAGGTGAACCCCTTCGCATTCATCAAGCTCAGTGACGACCGCCTCTATCAGGCCAAGCAGGCAGGACGTAATCGCGTCATGATCTAGCGTTCGGTCTCACGCATGGACGCAACGCCCATCTTCGACTCGACACAAGCCGCCTCTCGAGGCGGTTTTTTTATTCGTCTGACACGCGATGAAACTTCACGAGATTTGTCTCGGCACCAGGCCGCACAGGTGAGCCCATCACGATGATGATCTCGTCGCCTGCTTCAGTTTCGTGATTCTTTCTCAGCATATCCTCGATCATCGCGATGGCCCGATCCGTCGTGTAGGAACCCTCTGCATTTTCATCGAGTTCGATCTCGAGGTGATGAGGAATCACACCCCAATAGAGCGCCATCTGCTTGGCGAGGATCGGATCAGGTGTGCATGCGTAGATGGGTTTGCTGGGCCGATACGACATGAGCAGGCGCGCAGTTGCCCCCGAAAGCGTGAGCACGACGATTCCTTTGACGTCGAGCTCCGAGGCTGCCACCGACGCCGAACGTGCGACTGCATTGGGGAAGGTCGGCAAAACTACGAGACTCGGCTGGGGTCGCGCCGAGTAAATGGTGCTGCCTTCGACCTCACGAATGATGTCGGCCATCATTTGAACAGATTGCACGGGAAAACGTCCCGTCGCGGTTTCGCCGCTCAGCATGACGGCGTCTGTACCATCGAGGATGGCGTTGGCCACATCGCTGGCCTCGGCGCGTGTCGGTCGCGGATTCTCGGTCATCGACTCGAGCATCTGCGTCGCAGTGATCGAGATTCGCCCCATGCTATTGGCAAGGCGTATGGCTTTTTTCTGGATCACCGGCACGCGCTGAGGCGGCAATTCGACGCCGAGATCACCGCGCGCAATCATGATTCCGTCGGCGACCGAGATGATGTCTTCGAGCACCTCGACGGCCTGCGGTTTTTCGATCTTCGCAATGATCTTGGGGTGTTTCTCGCTGGGCAGCCGCGAACGTAGTTGATGGATATCCAGGGCGGAGCGCACGAAACTCAATGCGATGTAGTCGACTCCGAGGTCGAGACCAAACTCGAGGTCTTCGAGATCTTTGGGCGTCATACTCGGCGCTGAGACAGCCGCCGCAGGGATGTTGATACCTTTGTTATTTTTGAGAAGGCCCCCGATTTCGACCTCAGTCGTCACGTCGGTCGCATCGAGCCCGACCACGCGCAGGCGAATCAGACCATCGTCAAGGAGCAAAATATCACCGACGTCTACATCGCGCGGAAGTTCCTTGTAGGTCGTCGATGCCCGATGAAGGTCACCGACGATTTCATCGGTCGTGAGTGCGAATTCATCGCCTTCTTCGAGATGAACCGCGTCGTTCTCGAAGCGTCCC
>CAYFTY010000786.1:0-2750 GCA_964346045.1 uncultured Bradymonadales bacterium
ACGGTCGACCACCTGACCCACGAAGACATCGCGTTTTTGCAATTCACCTCGGGAAGCACGTCGCATCCCAAAGGGGTGGTGGTGACGCACGGCAGTCTACTCGCCAATCTCGACGGCATCATGAACGTCGGGCTGCGTATATCGCCCGACGACGTGGCGATCAGCTGGCTGCCGCTCTATCACGACATGGGCCTCATTGGATTCATGCTCGCCCCGGTCTGGTACGGCGTTCCGACGGTCTACATGTCCCCGGTGAGTTTTGTGAAACGACCGTGGATGTGGATGGAGACCGCGAGCCGATTCAACGGCTCGATTTCGTTTGCGCCCAACTTCGCCTACGCGCTCGCCACGCGACGCACGAAGCCTGAAAAGGTCGCTCAATACGACCTGTCTTCGATGAAAGCGCTCGGATGTGGAGCCGAGCCGAACCATCCGGTGACGCTGCAGAATTTTCTCGATCACTTTGCACCCGCAGGCCTCAAGCCCGAGGCGCTCTTGCCGTGCTACGGCATGGCCGAAGCCACGCTCGCCATCACCTTCATCGACCTCGACGAGACGATGACGGTCGACCGAGTCGACGGACACGAATACCAGACGCGCGGCGTGGCGACGCCCGCCGACGACGAGAGTGACTCAGTGCTCGATTTTGTCTGCTGCGGGCGCCCCTTTCCCGAACACGAAGTGCTCGTGGTCGATGAACATGGCAATCGTCTCCCCGAGCGAAATGTCGGTGAAATCATCGTGCGCGGACCCTCGGTCACACCGGGCTATTTCGAAGAGCCCGAAAAGACGGCCGAGTCGTTCACCGATCTCGGTCTGATAACCGGTGATCTCGGCTACATGGCCGACGGCCAACTCTACGTCACCGGCCGCAAGAAGGACGTCATCATTCTCAACGGGCGAAATTACGACCCGCAGTCCATCGAATGGGTGGTGCAAGAAATCGACGGCATCCGCAAAGGAAATGTCGTGGCGTTCAGCATCCCGGGCGAGAACACCGAAGAACTCATCATCGCCGCCGAAGTCAAGCGTCAGGTCGACGACTTCGACACACTCGAGAAGGCCGTCAAGAAAGCAGTACGCCAGGAATTGATGGTCTCGGCTCAGGATGTCGCACTCGTGCAGCGCGGCCAATTGCCCAAGACCTCGAGTGGCAAATTGCAGCGCTCGAAGACACGCGACCAGTACAACAGCGGCGAGCTCGGAGCCGAGGGAGAACGCGTCGTCGATGCCCGTGGCGACAAGGTCACCGTCGCCAAGCATGTCGCAAAATCAGCCGTTACTCGCGTACGACATGGAGTCAAAAGGCGAGCCGGCTCGGTGATTTCACGCATTACTGGCGAATAACCAGGAAAGGTCATGATCAGCGATAGTGAGCTACTCGCCCTCTTCAAAGACGCCGCCTGGCAGGTTGGCGGCCACAAATTCGACGATCTCTCGATGAAAACCGAGATCGCCGATCTCGGCATCGACTCGGTCGAGCTGCTCGAGATCTTTGGCTACGTCGAAGAAGAAACCGAAGTGCTGCTCGCCGACGAAGATCTGGCCACGATCGAGAACCTCGGAGACCTCGGGGAACTCATCAAAAAGGCTTCCTGAACGAGACCCATCATGAGTGATTGTGCCTCGAGAGATATTGCGGTCATCGGCTATTCATGCCGCTTTGCAGCCGCCGACAACGTCGACGAATTCTGGAAGAACCTCGTCGAAGGCAAACACGGCTTTCGTGAGATTCCCTCGGATCGATGGGATCACGACCTCTTCTACAGCGACCATTCGCGCGAGCACGACAAGACCTATGTGACGCGTGGTGCCTTCATGGATGACGTCTCGTCGTTTCCAGCGATGCATTTTGGCATCGCACCACGGCGCGTCGAAGTCATGGATCCGCAGCAGCGTATGATCCTCGAAGCCGTACGTGTCGCCCTGCAGGATGCCGGCCTCGAAAAGGGAGGCTACGATCCGCAGATGGTCGGAACGTTCCTGGGCGTGAGCACCTCGGAATATCGAAATCTGGTGACATCGCGAACGATGGGCATGCTCATCACGCAGGGCAAGATGGGCGCCAAAACCTCGGCCGAGGGCGATTGGGAAATTGGACACGCTCTCGAAAACATCGCGCCGATCTCGGCTTTCTCGATGCCGGGAACCCTCTTGAATATGACAGCGGCCAATGTCGCGCATCAGTGGAAGCTGGGCGGCCCGGCATACACCGTAGATGCGGCATGTGCTTCGTCGCTGGTGGCCGTCCACGACGCCATCACCAACATCCGCGCCGGCATCTGCGACATGGCACTCGCCGGCGGCGTCTACCTGAATCTGACGCCCGAATCGTTGATCGGTTTCTCGCGCATCGGTGCCATCTCAAAGAGCGGCGAATGCCGGCCCTTTGACCAGAGGGCTGACGGCTTTTTGCAGGGAGACGGCTGCGGGGTGCTCGTACTCAAGCGCCTCGACCAGGCCGTTGCAGATGGCGATCGCATCCACGCTGTAATCCGGGGGACCGGCATCAATAACGACGCTGACACATCCGGGCCCATGGCTCCTGCGGTCGAAGGTCAGGCCGACGTGATTCGCCGCGCCTATCAAGACGCAGGCATCGAAACGCCAGACGGAGTGGGTTACGTCGAGTGTCACGGCACGGGCACAGCCGTGGGAGACCCGGTCGAGGTGAAAGCGCTGCGTGAAATCTACGGCGAAGACGGACCGACCGTGCATATTGGCTCGGTCAAAGCCAACGTGGGACACAC
>CAYFTY010000787.1:0-2745 GCA_964346045.1 uncultured Bradymonadales bacterium
GCGATGAATAACGACTCTAGCGGTGAGCGTGATTCAGAAACCTATCCCGCAGACGATCCGGCCGATGAGGCTTCGAAAGAGGATCCAGACGTGGTCGAGGATCTTGTGGAAGACCCGGTCGAGGATCCGGTGGAAGAGCCCGTCGAAGATCCGGAAGAGCCGGTCGAAGATCCTGAGCCCGAGGATCCGAACGCCTATCGTCCCATTCACGTTCAACTGGTCTGGGAAACTCCCGCCGATGAAGATGAGAGCGACGAGGATGGCACTGACATGGATCTGCATCTCGCGCATCCCCTTGCGGCAGAAAGTGCCTCTCAGCGTGATTCTGATGGTGATGGTCAGCCCGACCCATGGCTGCACCCAACGTACGACTGCTCGTGGCGAAATAACGCGCCCGACTGGGGTAATAGCGGAGATGTCCACGATCCGAGACAGGACATCGATGACCGCGACGGGGCCGGGCCCGAGAATATCAACATTGCGATCCCGGAGAATGTCGAATACCGGGTCGGCGTCGGCTACTACGCGGCCAATGGATTCGGTCAGTCCCGGGCGATCGTGCGAATCTTTGTCGATGAGACGCTCGTCGCAGAATACGAAAACTCGCTCGCCGAGGGCGATATGTGGGAAGTTGCGACCATCGATGGCCGCACCGGCGAGGTGCGCAACGTTGGTCGGCTGACTGAGAACTATCTGTAGTCGAATTTCTGACCGGTAAAGTCATTCTGCGCGCCTGAAGCGCGATGCGGGCGGGCGCAGGATTCTCCATTGTCAGACGGGCGTTTAGATCCCAATATTTCCTCGTTCGAAAAACCGGTTTTCTTTTAGCGAGGATTTCATGACTGATGATACGCCGACGTATTCTGTGCCCTCACGCGTGCGCGAAGGCTCGAATGGCCTGATGCCAACCTTCGAAGATTATCTTCGTGTCTGCCACGAAGTTGAAGCGGACCCCGATGCTTTCTGGCTCGAGCAAACCAAATCGCGGATTCACTGGCGCACCGAGCCGGCCCGCGGGCTCGATGGTTCGTTTCACGATATCGCCGAAAGCGGCATCGCATGGTTTGGCGATGGTACACTGAATATCACCGAGTCGTGCCTCGATCGGCATGTCGAGACGCAGCCCGACAAGACGGCGATCATCTGGGAGGGAGACGAGCCTGGCGACGTCCAGGAGATCACCTTTCGAGAGCTTCACGAGCATGTTTGCAAGGCCGCCAATGCCCTGCGTGAGATGGGCGTCAAAAAAGGCGAACGCGTAATCATCTACATGGGTATGGTGCCTGAAGCGGCCGTCGCGATGCTGGCGTGCGCTCGGCTAGGCGCAATCCATTCGGTGGTCTTCGGTGGATTCTCGGCCGAGGCCCTGCGAGACCGCGTACTAGATTGCGGTGCAGAAGTCGTGATTACTCAGGACGAAGGTCGACGCGGAGGAAAATCGATTCCGCTCAAAAAGGTCACGGACGAAGCACTCTCGGGTTCGACACCGGTGAAAAATGTGCTGGTCTATCAACGAACGGAGGCCGATGTCGGTTGGGTCGAAGGCCGAGACGTCTGGTGGCACGACGCCGTCGACAATGCCTCGCCCGAGCATGAAGCGGTCGAATGTGCGGCCGAAGATCCGCTCTTCATCCTTTATACGTCAGGCTCGACAGGCAAGCCCAAGGGGTTGGTGCATACCTGTGGTGGCTATCTGACGTGGGCTGCGTTCACGCATAGGGAAGTGTTCGATATTCGTGACGACGACGTCTTTGCGTGTGTGGCAGACGTCGGGTGGATCACGGGTCATACCTATATCGTGTATGGACCGCTCGCCAATGGGACGACCAGCCTGATGTTCGAGTCGACGCCGCTTTATCCCGACGCCGGTCGCTACTGGGACATGGTCGAACGTCACGAGATCAATATCTTCTACACCGCACCGACTGCGATTCGGGCGCTGGCTGCCAAGGGCGACGAATTCGTCACTCAATATGACCGCTCGTCACTTCGCGTTCTGGGAACGGTCGGCGAGCCGATCAATCCCGATGCGTGGGAGTGGTACTTCAACGTGGTCGGCGAAGAGCGCGCCAATATCGTCGATACATGGTGGCAGACCGAAACCGGTGGCCACATGATCACTCCGATCGCGCCGGCGACGCCGACGAAAGCCGGGTCAGCGACCTATCCACTGCCCGGGATCAAAACGCTCTTGCTCGATGATGACGCACGTCGTCTTCGAGGGCCGGCTCAGGGAAAGCTCTGCATCGAAGAACCCTGGCCGGGGATGGCGCGAACGGTGTGGGGCGATCACGACCGGTATGTGGCGACCTACTTCACGACGTATCCGCCGTATTATTTCACCGGCGACGGCTGTCGACGAGACGAAGACGGCTATCACTGGATCACCGGTCGCGTCGATGACGTGCTCAATGTCAGTGGTCACCGAATGGGAACGGCCGAATTCGAAGCCGCGCTCGTAAGCGCCGAAGCCGTCGCAGAGGCTGCCGTGGTCGGCTATCCGCACGATCTCAAAGGGCAGGGCGTGTATGCGTATATCGTGCTGCAGCCTGGAGAAGAAGCCAGCGATGCACTCGAGACGAAACTCAAGCAGACCTGTCGGACGGCGATTGGCGCTCATGCTGCCGTCGATATCTTTCAATTCGTGCCGGGGCTTCCGAAGACTCGCTCGGGTAAGGTGATGCGGCGCATTCTGAGGAAGGTTGCAGAGGGTCGCCCCGAGAACCTCGGTGATACCTCGACCCT
>CAYFTY010000788.1:0-2743 GCA_964346045.1 uncultured Bradymonadales bacterium
TAGACCATGACTCACAAAGTGAATAGACGCGATGGAACTCGAGACTTTTTTTGTTGTCAGGAACAAATGATGAATCTTTTGAGGTTCTCGTGCGTATTATAACGCAGAACACCTCGCGCACGGCGACACGACCCATGCGACGACAGGGACGAAAAGAAACGTCGAGGACTTTCGATAGGGGCCAGGGTTAGCTATACTCGGCGAGAGGACAGGCCAATGATGATGCGTCACCAACATATTGCACTCAGCCGCGGAATTGCCGGGCTGATTTTCGCGCTCTCGTTGGTGCTCACGCCGCGCGCATGGGTCGAGTCCGAGGCTGAACCACTCGTGCCACTCGAAGAACTCGAGCATCATCCGACCTGTGTCGATTGTGAAGACACCAAACCCGAATGCAGTGAAACGGCTCGTCAGGAAGACAATCTCTGGTTGAATCCCGACGAGCCGATTCCCTCTTCGCAGACACCGTGCATTCGCACCCAGGGCACCTCCCCCGGTTCCTGAGCCCTTCACAAAAACGCAATTCCAAGGTATCCACCTCGCTCTCTACACCCCGAGCCCCTGAGCGCATGGATTTACCCAAACCAACTTCTCGCCCTTACGTACGCGTCATTCCACTTGGTGGTCTCGACCAATTTGGCGCCAATTCGTGCCTCGTCGAATGCGACGATCGGTTGCTGATGTTCGACTGCGGACTCAGCTTTCCCGACACGCCCGGATTCGGCATCGATTATATTCTTCCGGATTGGACCTGGGTTCTCGACAACCTCGACCGACTCGAGGGCATCGTGCTCACCCATGGTCACGAAGACCACATCGGTGCGCTTCCGTACCTGCTCGAAGAGGTCGAGATCCCTCTCTGGGGCGGCGAGTTGACCCTCGCGATGGTGCGAAAGAAGCTCGTCGAAGCCGATATCGCAGATGTGCCCTACCACACGGTACAGCCCGGCGAGAGCGTCAAGATCGGCCCATTCGACCTTTCGTTTTTGCACGTCAATCACTCCATTCCCAACGCGATGAGCGTCGCCATCGGCACACCGCTTGGGACACTTCTCTTTACTGGTGACTGGAAACTCGACCAGACCCCGGTAGGTGAGCCAGTCATGGACCTGCAGGGGTTTGCGCGGCTTGGCGAAGAAGGACTTCTCGCTCTCCTTGCCGATTCGACCAACGCGACCGTTCCAGGCTTTTCACGCAGTGAACGCCTCGTCACAGAGACCATTGGCGAGTATATGGGCGAGGCGCGAGGACGACTGATCGTCGCGCAATTTAGTAGCAACCAGGGCCGACTCGCGGGCCTCATCGATATTGCGACGCGCAAGAACCGAAAGGTGGCGCTGCTCGGACGCAGTCTGAACCGCAATTTCGATCTCGCGCGCGAGCACGGTTTTGTGTCGGTACCCCCGAACGCCCAGATCATCGACCCTCGCGACATCGAGAAAACCCCCGACGAAGAACTTCTGATCGTGAGTACGGGAAGTCAGGCCGAGCCCCGGTCGAGCCTCACGCGCATGGCGTACGACGACCACCACCAGATCACGCTCAAGCCCGCCGATACCGTCATTCTCAGCGCTCGCGTCATCCCCGGAAACGAAAAGGGAATCGGACGCATGCGCGATGCGCTGGCGCGACGCGGCGTGACCGTCATCACAGAAAACGATGATTCGGTGCACGGCTCGGGGCACGCGAAAGTCGAAGAGATGAAGCTTCTTCTCAATCTCACGCGGCCTCAATATCTCGTGCCGGTCCACGGTGAATTTCGCGTCCGTCGCCGACATGCCGCGCTCGGGCAGGCGGTCGGTGCCGCGCCGCTTTTGATGAATGATGGCGATGTTCTGGAGTTCACCGAGAGCGACGCGCGGATCGTCGGTTCGGTCCCCAGCGGTAGAGTCGCCGTCGACGGCAAATTCCTCGGAGACGTCGACGACGTACAGATCCGCAATCGGCGAAAACTGGCCGCGACGGGGATTGTCTTTGCATTCGCCGTGATCGATCACGCAAACGGTGAAATACTCGATGGCCCGGACCTCTTCCATCATGGCTTCCTCGCCGGGATTCCCGAATCCGAGAAAATGCTGACGGAAGCCGCATCCTACGCTCGGTCGGCCATTGAGGAGCTTCCCGAGAAAGCACGACCCGATGCGAGTGAGGTCCGAGAGGCCATGAGGCTCGCCGTCCGACGCTATTTCCGAAAGAAGATCGACCGCAAGCCCGTCGTGATTCCGGTCGTACACGAAATGTAGCCCACCTCGCGCGAGGTGAATTGTCGTGCCGCGTATTCGCGACTACTATGGGAATTCATCCGCTCCGTGAGGTCCATCTCCGGACAAGCCATGGGTTAGACTGTGAGCTTCTTCATCGATAGTCCGAGCCGAAGCGATATCGAGGTGATTGCCGACCTCTTTGCCGAAGACATGGCCGACCTGCGCATCGAGGTCGAGCACGATGCGCTCGTTGCGATGGTCGAAGAGATTTGCGATGACCTAGAGTCCGATAGGCCTGACTGTCTCTGCTGGGTCGCTCGTCTCGAGGATTCGCCCGAGCCGGTTGGCGTCATCCTTGCCAATTACAGTTGGTCGCTCAAATTTGCGGGGCGCTCTCTCTGGATTGAGGAACTCTACGTCACGCCGTCGGCGCGGAGACTCGGAATCGGGCGCGCTCTGGTCGAATATCTTCTGGATCATGCCGAGAGCATAGATATCGCCGGCATCGACCTCGAAGCGTATCAGGGCAATACGCCGGC
>CAYFTY010000789.1:0-2742 GCA_964346045.1 uncultured Bradymonadales bacterium
GAGGCGGGGTCAGATCATAGGTCTTCGTATAGACCCCGCCTCGCTCTTTGGCACTGGGGGAGGGAAAGTTCCGGTCTCGGGCCGATCGGCTCTTCGAACTGCGTTTGAGTCCAACCGTGATGTCGCTTTCTTTCGGGCCGATTTCGAAAGGCAGGGGTACGGAGTAGGGGTCCGCGACACGGTCACCTTTGGGGCCAAAGAGTTCAGCGGCGACCTCACCTGCGTCGAGTTCGTTCTCGTATTCGTCCCACTCGTCTTCGTCGAAATCCTCGTCCTCACGCTTCTCTCGATCCTCTCGATCCTCGGAGAGAGTGTCCTCCACATCTGCCGGGTCGAGTTCGTCGGTGGCCCGAAGGTCTTCGGCCATATCCTCCCAGCCATCGTCGACGCTCTGATCTTCGTCGTCTTCGACGTCTGAAAGCTCGCCAAGTTCGTCGATGATCGGCGCGTCTCGGTCGACCGGGGTCGAAATCTCGTTGGTCGCAAAAAACTCTTCGGGCAAATTATGTCGCCCTCTCGGTTTGCTCGAGGCGAGCTTGGAGTCCTGCACGGAAGCGGCTGCTACCTCGTCTGCTCCTTCTTCCTCTTCTTCGTCGGTCTCATCTTCGGTGTCTTCTTCAGTCTCGTCGGCGTCTTCGGCCTCATCGGATTCTTGGCTTTCCTCCGACGCGTCGGATGACTCTTCGTCATGCTCTTCGCTTTCTTCTTCGTCCGAGGGCTCTTCCATCACCTCTTCACGATCGCGTACGTCGGTGATCTCCTCGTCTTCTTCAGCGGCCTCATCGGCAACGATGACGGTCGGGCTCGGTTTCGGTGGCTCGTCGTCTTCATGTTCGACGGCGTCGTCTTCGTCTGTGATGGTGAGAAGATCGAGGGTCTTCTCAGTCATCATCGTGACTTCTTCGGATTGAGCCGGAGGCTCGACACCTTCGGGTGCCTCGGGCGGCGCGAGTGGCCCGCTATCGGTGACCGAATGGGCGACCTCTTCTTGGTCGATGACATCGGTCTTGCGGATATCTTCGGCGACCTCGATCTTTTCGTCGGTTTCTTCTTCGTCACTCGCCGTTGGTCGTGGCGCGACGTTGGTGATCTCCTCACTGTCCGCATTCCCGAGCTCAGTGGCTGGAGCAGTGGGCGCAGCCGGCGCTCGGGTCGGGTTGGTGGTCACTACCGTATCGGGCTCGTTTTGCTCCTGCTCATCGAGGAGTCCAAAGAGCTTGATGAACGAGGGATGCTCTCCAATCGGAGACCATGCCTGCTTATCAGAATGATAGATCAGATCATTGGGACGAATGACCCAGTTGCGAATGAGCTTCTCAACCTTGTCTTTCGACTCACATTTATACTGACGTATGTCGGTCTTGATACGGTACATACTACCGTTCAGCGAGGGCTCAAGCGCTTAGTCTCAGGTGCCCACGAGATTAAACCGTATTGGGTGCACCTGACAACAGGCATTAGGGGCCAATATCTGTTGTTTCGGGTGCCGGTGCGGAGTCGTCCCCGTCGTCATCGGTTTCGACGGGCGCTGCTTTGCGAATTCGGCACTCCAAAAGCTCGTCTGGGTCCTCGGCATGTCGCAGCTTGTCGAGTCGATAGATATCGGCAAGGAAATTCGTGCGCCCCTGATCGTCGACTCGGACGACATAATATTCGAAAAATACGGGCATTTTATCGACGACATCAAATTTTCGAGTCCGTTTGGACTCGAGGAGCTCTTGAAATTCTTCAGCGCTGGCTAGCTCATCTTTTTCGAGCAGGTACTCCGCAAACGCCAGAGGTTCCTGGACGCGAACGCATCCGTGGCTGAATGCGCGCAGTGGATAGTTGAAATAGCGCTTCTTCGGGGTGTCGTGCATGTACGTGTTGTGCGGATTCGGGAAGATGAACTTCACGAGGCCGAGTGCATTCTTTTCGCCAGGCTTCTGTCGAAGTCGTCGGTTGCCGTCGCGTGTCTTCACCCACTCGTAGTCGTTTTCCTCGAGGTAGTCTGGATCCGATTTCACCTCGGGAGCGATCTCTTCGTCGATGATCCTGGCGGGAAGCCACCATGAAGGATTGACGATCACGTGATCGAGCTCGGCCATTTGAATGGGCGTGGCGTTGGGGTACACCCACTTCTTCGTCTCGGGATCGCATTTTCGTGTGCGATTTCCGACGACCACGCGAAATCGCATCTTTCTTTCGTGGTCCTCGTATATCTCGGCGTGAAAGTCCGGAATGTTCACGAATACGTAATTGGGTTCTCCCTGATAACGCGACTCTCGCCAACGCTGCAGCGTCGTTTCGATCTGTTGAATACGAGTTTCGACCGATTTATTCAGGCTTCGCCAGAAGCCAGAGGTGACCTCGCCCGTCGTCCGAAATTGATGCGTCTCCTGATAGGCACGCACGGCCGCCATCAGCCTCTCGTCGACGACCTTCAGGTCACGCTCGTCGGATGCGGTTTCTGTGTCCGATGCAGGGGGCTTGGGCGAATCGCTGCTTGGCAGCACTGCGGCTTCGGCCTCTTTGGCCTTTGCCGGATCGGGGGTTTCCGCTCCGGGGGCCTCGGCCGCGTCCAGGAAGCCTTCTCTCTTCAATCGCGTGCGTAGCGCGAGAATTCGCTCCGAACTAGCGCCGAGTTCGATCTTGGTCCGCCGGACTTTCGCCCATCCGCCGCTGGCCGCGATCGAACGGTATCGTTCGAGCGAGACCAGAAGCTTTTCGTATTGGGGATGAGGGGGTTGAAGAGCCTTGAAA
>CAYFTY010000790.1:0-2742 GCA_964346045.1 uncultured Bradymonadales bacterium
CTCGATGGCTTCTTCGAGATCTTCGGCATCCGAGATGATCTCGGACTTCGCGACCGGCGGTGGCTCAGGCCGTGCTTGTCCTGAGGGCTTTTCGGCGCCAGCCGACTCGATATCTTCGTGTGAAATCGTTTTGGACTCCACCGTCGCCGCAAGACTCTCGCGGTCTTCCGGTCGTATCTCGGCCGATTTCTTCGAGCCTTCGGGCGGCCCCTCTTGCCACTTTTTCGTCAACACGCGGGGCGGAGCGACAAGAATGGAGGGCGCGTATCTCTGATCGCGCAGTACAGCCCCGACGTCCCATTTACGGACGGCATCGAGCAGCTCGATCTGGCTACGGTCGAACGCTTCCATGCGGGCCGTGCGGACGAGTTCTTCGCGATCGAACTCTTCCTCGAGCGAGTCATCCTGGGTTTCTACGATTGGCTCTGGAGAAGGGGACACGTCAGCGTCGCCCTTGCCGACCGCCTGGTGCTGTCCCGAAGGCACACGAAATTCCGGCATCGCAAACGCCAGATCGTCTGCTGCCTCACCCGACCCTTCAGACTGCGGCTCACCTTTGACCTCTTCGGTCAATTCGATGACGTCGCTATCTTCTTCGAGGGTCGCGCTGATATTGGGCGAACTGTCCGCGGTATTCGACACGAACGAGGCCTCCTGACCACACAAATCGAACCTGCCGTTGTCGGCGCGGTTTAGAAACAGGGGCAAATGCTGAGCAAGTCTAACCCACCCCCGGCACCCTCACAAGTCTTTAAGAGGCGAGGCGCCAGAGTGACCCGGCGAGCGCTCAGGAAGAAGAACGACCGAGATGGTCACCCATGTAAATCGGCTGCCCGGGCTCCAGGTCTGCATCAAATTCAAAGTTCGGATCGGCAATGAGTAGAACGACCGTGGACCCGAGATTGAACATGCCGAGTTCATCGCCATGTCCGAGTTCGATCTCAGACTCAGGTACGAGATCCTCGCGCCGTCGGAATTTCTGGTTGGTGACCATCGGATGAAAGTCCAGGCTCATTCGCCCGACACAGGTGGCTCCTACCATCACGACGCCGACCCGATCGAGGCCGCCCGAATCGATATAGGTGATCAAACGCTCGTTCACCGCGAAGAGCTCATCAATATGGTCGACCGCAAAGGGATTCACCGGAAAGAGATGCCCCGGAATATAACTGATCCGGCTCACGTCGCCGCTACAAGGACTGTGAACACGATGGTAGTCGCGCGGCGAAAGGTAGACGGTCGCGAATGACCCATCGACGAAGTCTTCGGCTTCTCGTCCGCTGTCCACGAGGTCGATCAGCTTGTATTCACGACCTTTGGCCTGCACCAGGGTTTCGCGCGTGATCTTCCCGAAGTGCGAAAGCCGGCCGTCTGCCGGACTCACCAGATCGCGCTCGTCTTCGAACACTGGCACACGGGCGCCCTCGACCAATCGCCGCGTGAAAAACGCGTTTAACGACGTGTAGTCCGACGGCAAAGCTTCGCTTTCCGAAACGTCGATGTGAGCAAGGGTCGCAAAACTGCGATTCACAGCGCCCTGCATCGCTCCGGGCAAAGGTATCTCGCTCAGCGCACCCACGGCACGGCTGAGCGTATTTTTCGGCAGAAGCTTCAGTGCAGTGAGCTTGGCTCGATCCAACATGAGCACGCTCCGTCAAAAAGGCAGGACTGGACTCAGAATCGGAGTCCCCACTCGGCGCGGTATTTAAACCATCGATAGGTCAGAAAGGCGGTGACAGGCCCTCCGAGGATGACGAACCACCAGCTGATGAAGAACATCAGCATCGCCGTCGCCGAGGCAGCTCCCAGCGCTGCGAACCCTTTGTTACGAGCTGTCTTTTTTGTGAGTTCCGTTCGTCGCATTCTCTTTCTCCTCCGGCATGCTCCCGAGCCTTAATGAACACGCGGATAGAACAAAGTCAAACCGGTGTCTATTCGCAGGACAACCGGCTTTCGGAGTCTATTGCGCGTTCTCGGAGTCGTCACCTATAATCCCGGGTGTTTCCTCGAGAATCGAATTGTCGGCCACTTCCGGCAACCCTCTTTCGCCAGAGACGACATGAATCGCTACTTTGGACTCCACACCCTCGAAGGCGAGTGGCACGCGCTTCTGCCGCGCTACATGATCCTGGCCGAACGCGTCAAAGGCGCACGGATCCTGGACATTGGCTGCGGCACAGGCATCGGTTCCTCGCTCTTGCTCGAGCTCGGTGCCGAGATGGTGGACGCCATCGATCACCGACCGGCCGTGCTCGAACTCGGTCGCATGAAGCACGCCAAAGAGGGACTCGACTTCCACGTGATGTTCTGGGAAGAGCTCGATTTTCCAGACGACACCTTTGATATCGTTCTCTGTCTCGACCCGGCGTCACCCGTCACCGATCTGAGCCTCGTTCAAGAGGTCTCGCGGGTGCTCCGCCCCGAAGGCGAGTACATCTGTGCGGTCGAGAAGAAAACGATCCAGGGGCTCGAATCTGTGCTGCCGCGATACGGGTACGCCGAGTCCGCCGAGAGTATCGAGATACATCCATCGACCGAACGCGTGCCTCAACTCGGAACTCTCGATGATCTCTTCGAAAAGGTGACGTCGGTCGTGCAACGTCCGGTCTATGCTTTTCAATTCGACCATCCTTTCGATCAGCCCCAAGAAGCGCCGCATCAGACGCGAAAAGTCGACGAAAGAGGCTCGAGCGGAGTCTTTCTGAGTGAAGACTCCTCGGCGAGTGAAGGTCGCGGGCGATG
>CAYFTY010000791.1:0-2737 GCA_964346045.1 uncultured Bradymonadales bacterium
GGAGGACTCGAGCTCTTCCGGACGTTGAAGAATGCCTTCGACCCGGACGGCATCATGAATCCCGGCAAAGTCTACGCGGGGGCCTGATGGACCAGATCAAATTCAAAGTAAAGGTCGCCGAAACCTTTTACGAAAAGCGCAGCCTGCCTCAGCCACGTCGCGAGTTCTGGCCCGCCGACGCCGGCGAATTGCGTGACCTGATGCATGCGGATGTCGCACATCCGATGCTTCTTCTCGGAGATGGCCAGCACGTTCGAAACGCGGTTCTGGGAGAACGTTCATTCGACATCATTCGGACCGAATCCTGCCGGCGGATCATCTCTGTTGACCGCGAATCTCGACTGGCGCGCGTCGAAGCAGGCATCCGCTGGGGAGACCTTCAGAGCGAGCTCGAAACACGCGGTCTCAGCCTCGAACGCTATTCGCTCTATCCCGCGACCGCTACCGTCGGCGGCCTCCTGAGTCGGCGGCGCCCTGTCCACCGAGAGATGTGGGACCATAGCATCCGCACTGGATGCGTAGCTCTCTCAGCCGCCTCTCCTCAGACCGGCGAATACAACTACATAGCGGCACCTCGGAAGGCGAGCGGCCCCGATATCCGCTGGCTCTATCTGGGAGCCGAAGGATTGCTCGGAGCCATACTCGACGCGACACTGGTCGCATGGAAGCCCGTCGAGTCACGCCTCTTCATCCTCGATGACGGCATCCGCCCGGCGACCGACTTCTACACCTATCTCCACGACCTGGGAGTCCGCATCACATGGGCACACTGGTCTTCGGGCGGATTGAAGTGTGCGGTGCACGAACACGAGCGTGTGCTCAAGGGCATCGAGCGTGAGTTGAAATCGACCGACTTCGCCTACGAAACCGCCGGCCAAGATGAAGTCGATGCACTGCGACGAGAACTCGAAGTCGGGCATCCCGAACGTCGCTCTCTGGCGACGGCGAAGCGATCGATGGCCATCTACCTGAGCCTCAATGATCTCGCCGCGAGCATCGAAGCACTCGAAGAGGTCGCTGAGAGTATCGAGGTCTGGGACTGGACACGCCACCGCGCCACAGCCATCGCGCGTTTCAAGAAGGGTGAGCAACCAAGCGAGCTGCCCGCAGCCGCAGCAGCAGTCGCACTGCAGTGGCGCCCACTCGTCGACGATGAAGCCATCCACTGGCCGGCATGGGCGCAATCGCTGAAAAACCGCCTCGATCCCGAACGCCGACTTTCGGTCGGACCGTAGGAGAACCACCATGAGCAAAAGCCTCGGACCCTCAGTCGACAAAGCGACTGCGTACTGCACCTACTGTCCCAAGCTCTGTCGATTTTCGTGCCCGGTCGCCGAAGCCGAAAATCGCGAAACCGTTACGCCATGGGGCTTGAATCGGCTGCTGGAACTGGTCAAAGACGGCGCGGTCGAGCCCGATGAATCGGTCGCCGAGACCTTTTATCACTGCACGGCGTGCCGACGATGTCAGACATGGTGCAAACACGATAACGACCTGGCCGAGTCGATGTTCGCAGCGCGCGCCTGGATGCGAGAACTGGGACATGTGCCCGAGTTGATGGAGGGCTTTGTCGAGTTCTTCTACGAGGGCAAGTCACCGCATACCGAGGCCGACGACCTTCACGAATCGACTCACGGAGCCTTCGATCCGAAAGGAAGTGTCGTGTTCATGCCCGATTGCGAGACCCGAAAGCATTATCCTGATTTGATCGAGCGTGTCGGAAAGCTTCTCGAGGACCTGCTTGGAGAAAAGGCGCGACTCGCAACTCGAGACAGTCGTGAGGGCTCGGCATGCTGTGGATTTCCAGCACTCGCGGCCGGTGACGACGCAGGGTACCGCCGGTATCGAAATGAGCTCTTTGCCGAACTCGGGGAATGCGACTATGTGCTCACCGACTGTGCGGCCTTCGCCACTCTACATCGCGAAGGAGGCAGCTTTGGCTGGGAATCCCTTGACGAACCCGAGGTCGTCCACATCATCGAATTCCTCGCCGAATTCTCAGATGCGCTCCCGGTCGAAGAGCCCCTCGATGCCACCACGATGAAGTTACACGATTCGTGTTTCGTCGGCCGGCATCTCGAACTCTATGACGAAACGCGCGAAGTGCTCACTGCCATCAGCGACGGAAGGTTTGATGAATTTCAATTCAATCGCGACGACGCACCCTGTTGCGGAGGCGCAGCGCACTATCACGTGATCGCACCCGAGGCGAGTAAGCGGTGCGCATCGAGCCGGCTTGAACAACTCGATCGCGAGGGCGGAAAATCGGTGGTCTGCGGCTCGGCAACGTGCAAGAAAGCGTTTCGGCGCGTGCGCGACGACTCCGTCGCCACCGATCTCCTCGAGCTGGTCTGCCGCGCCTGCGGTCTGTGAGGTCAGGATGTCTTATCGAACCTTCGTCATCGCAAATCCAGAGAGCGGAGCCGGCCAGGTTCGCCGCGAATGGGATCGCATCGAGCGACTTCTACGAGCCCAGATCCCCGAGTTCGAAGCGGCATTCACCGAAGGTCCCGAACACGCGACACTGCTTGCCCGCGAGGCCATCCGGGCCGGTTGGGAAATGATTGTCGCCGTCGGCGGCGATGGTACGATCAACGAGGTCGTGAACGGTTTCTTCGAGAAAGTAGACACGACGCGCGACTTCGAATTCGACGATGGGTTCATCCGAAGAAGCGAAGGCGTATCACACGAGGCCATCAATCACGACGCCATCTTTGGGTTCATTCCCATGGGGACC
>CAYFTY010000792.1:0-2733 GCA_964346045.1 uncultured Bradymonadales bacterium
ACCTCGCCGTTGAGCCCCATCTCGCCGGCGCGCGAGAGCCGCGGAATCAGGTCTTCTGCCTCGCGAATCTTCTCGAGAGTGTCGATTTTGCCGCGCACGCGCAGCACGTCGTCGATCTCGAGCTGAAAGTCGTCGTCGGGATATTCGAAGACCTCGTCGCCTCGGATCACAGCAACGACGTCGAGATCCTCGATATCCCCCTCGAGGGCGTCGTCGATCGTCGATCCTTCGAATGCCGAGTCTTTGTGCAGCTCGACGTCGGTCAAAAACTTGTCGACGTCGATGTCTTCGGTGAGTTCGTCGGGCTTTCGTCGTTCGGGCACGAGATTTCGTGTGACGAAGAGGTAGGCCAACCCCACGACGAATAGCACGCCGCCAACGGGGGCGAGTTCGAACATGCCGATGGGGTCGAATCCGGCGTCTTCGATGATCGAGCTCGCGAGCAGGTTGGTCGAGGTTCCGATCAGCGTGCAGACGCCGCCGAACATCGACGCGAACGAGACCGGGATCAGTAGCTTCGACGGGCTGATGCCAGCGTCGCTCGCGATCTTCAGGATGATCGGGATCAGGATGGCGACGACGCAGGTATTATTTATGAATGCCGACATGATGCCGGCGCCGGCCAGCAGCGCGATGAAGCTCAAGAGGTAATTTCTGGTCAGGCCTTGACTGAGATACATGCCGACGCGGTCAACGGCGCCTGAATCTTCGAGGCCCGCGCTGAGCACGAACATCGCGGCGACGGCAACCGTCGCCTGATTGCTGAAGCCCGAGAGCCCCTGTTCGGGCGTGATGATGCCAGACGCCATCAGTACGCCCATGACGGCGATCGCGACGACCGCCGGGTTGAACCTCTCCCAGACGAATAGCGCGACAGCCCCGACCACGAGGGCGAGGACGATGATGAGGTTGGTCGAGAGCATGGCCTTTTGCCCTGAATCCCGCGAATTCTATACCTATGAATAGAATCGCCAACGGGGTTTCTACAAGTCCCATCACCGCCTGTGCCGCAGTCCGACGAGGGCCAGGAGGAGGACCCAGAAACTCGTGCCTGCATGCGCTGCCGAGCAACCACGCGGCCCCAGTCCAACGTCTTCGGGTGCGCCCTTCGATTCTTCGGCCGCCTTTTTGAGGGACTCCTGGGTCTCTTCGTCAGGCCCGTCGTCCGTGGCCGGCTTGTCCTCAGGTGCGTCCGTCGGCTCGGCGGGCTCGATCTTCAGTGCCGTGACGGGCTTTGTGACGTGACTCGCTAGCGAAATCTTGGGGAGAGCACCGATAGCCGCGCCCCGCGTATTCGCACTCGGTGCGACGCTGGCGCCCCCGGCGTCGGCTGATTTGGGGGCCACGGAGGTGCCAAATTTCGATCGCAGATGGAACGCAATGGCCTCGCGTTCCCGGGCGGTATAGGGGCCTGCTGCGCTGATGTCGTCGGTGGGTTTTCCGGCTTCCATCGCCTTGATGCGGCGGTACTCACGCACCGCGACGTCGCGCACGGTCGACATCAACCGTGGGTTGGGCGGCGGGCCCCAGTCGCCAAATTGTGGGTCGGCGCATTCGGTGCCGCCTTCCCATTCATGCCGGATGATGTAGCGGCCCTGGAATTGATTGATACGAGCGAGGATCGCGTCTTGCCGCAACGTGCCGGGCTCGGACCCTTTGTCGATCTGCCGGCCGCCGTTGAGTGCCTTCGCCTTTTTGAAAACGAGATCCTCGCCGATGTCGTCAGGGGCGTAACGGGCATGCAGTCGCGTGAGCACCCAGCCGTTGACGTAATTCCAGCCTGTGAGATTCAGTACGTCAGCGCCCAGCGTCGCAAAGGTCTGTGGCTGCAGGCCGCCTCCGACGAATGAGCGCCTGCCCCGCATGCCCCTGCGTGTCGTGCCAAACGAATTGGCGACAGCGCCGGTCGGACAGGGGTCGCATTTGGTCGCCTGCCAGGCGTATTCGGTGACGACGGCTCTGGGGTTTTCTTCGACCGTTCGGCTGAAGAGTGCTTCGTAGAAGTTGGCGAAATCGTCGCGGACTTCGGTACGCACCTCGAGGTTCGTCGGAATGGTCACATTGGGATAATTGGCGACTTCGTAGCGCTGATTCTGTGCGAGTATGTAGACGAGCAGGTCTTGCTTACCCTTCGAGTTGATCATGCCCAGACGGATCGGCAGGTTGAAGTCCTTCGAGCGATACTGGAATCGAAGCGGCGATAGCACGGCACGACCGTCTTCGAATTTCACCTTCTCGGCGTCGACCTTCGCAACGAAGAAGAACATGCCCGACTCGACATAGGGTGTGAAAAACGGCGCGGCTCGATCGGGAATCGAGTATTTGTTTTTCTTGAGCCAGGTATCTAGCGTGGTGGCGTCGTTGGTTTCGAGCACCTGAATATCGTACTCGCCGACTTTGAATTCGGCCGCGACTTCGACATATCCGCCTCCACCTGTCCCCCTGCCTGACGTGGCCAATCCGCCGAGTCCGCGTCCGCGAATGCCTGCGCCTTCAGGGAGGAATCCATCGACGCTACGACATGGGTCGCGCTCCCAATATTCGACCAGACGGGGGGCGCTCATCTGATCGACCGTGTCGAAGATTTCCTTCGGCAGCGTCTTCACATTTTCTTTCTGCAAAATCTCGGGCACGGGCACGACCATCGCAAAATCTTCGAGCGGGCCCTGATAACTGTTCTGCATGCTCAAGACGGTCTGATCGTCGTGGCGCATGCAGAACAGTTATCAGGGC
>CAYFTY010000793.1:0-2733 GCA_964346045.1 uncultured Bradymonadales bacterium
CGAAGGCCCGCGGATCGAGATCGATCGCGGCACGGTACTGTGCCGCGGCAGACTCGAACTTCTCCATCTTGTAATAGACATCACCGAGTCGGGCCTGAGCCATCGCGTCATCGGGGTTGAGCTGAACCGCAAGCGTCGCGTAGTGCACGGCCTGGTCGTCCTCGTAGAGCCGCAGCGAAAGCTCGGCAATCCTGTGATAGTACTCCTTGGACTGGACCGGCTTAAGCTCGGCGAGCCGCTGTAAAACCTCGATCGCCTTTTCCCAACTCTGGGTCTGCTGGTAGAGCTTCTCGAGCGACGCGAGCGCGTCGAGCTCAATACGCTGACCATCGTCCTTCGCGGCAGCGATCTCACGGATACGCTGATAGACCTTCTCGGCCTCTTCGAAGTCCGCGAGCTTGATATGCGACTCGGCGAGGAAGAAGCCTGCGCTCACGTCCGGAGGTGTCTGGTCGAACTGCTCGGCAAACTCGCGCATTTTGGTGCGCAGCCGATTCTGACGGCGGTACACGTTGATGATTCGACTTCGTGCCTCATTCGCCACGAAGGGCTGCTCGGCTTTCTCGAGAATGGTCGTCCACTCGGCGATGGCATCCTGCCACCGACGCGCCCTCTCGTAAGCGAGCGCGAGTCCACGTCGCATACTCAGGTCATCGGGGGCGATTTCGACAGCTTTCTGAAAATGTTTGAGGCCCTTTTCGACCAGCCCGTGCTCGGCAAGAACCTGACCCAATTTGCCGTGGGCTTCGGCTTCTTCGAGCGATGAATCCAGTAATTTCACCCAGGTGTCGACTGCCTTATCGAGTTCTCCGGCTTGATAGTAATACTCGCCGAGACCCAATATATATGCGTCGTTGCGAGGGTCCATTCGCACGAGCTTCTTGTAGATACGCAGCGCGTCCTCACGCATGTCGAAACGCATATACATATCGGCGAGCATCACGTGAACTTCGGGATCCCGACGGAATCTTCGCTCGATTCGGTCGAGCATTCGTTCGGCCTGCTTGCGATCACCCATGCGAAAATAGAGCCGCACGAGATCGAATTGATATCGATACTGCCGCGGAGCAATGCGGATCAGATCCTTGTATTCCCGGACGACCTTCTTGTCTTCGCCACGACGCTCGAGAATCTGGATGATCTTCTGCCGTGGGTCGACCGAGCGCCGACTCCGTTTCGACGCGCGCTCGTAGAGTTTGAGCGCTTTATCTTCTATGCCGAGCTCGTCGTAGAGTGATGCGAGCTCCATGGACTGGTCGTAATTGGGCGAGCGCCAGTCTTTTTCGTATTTCTCGACGAGCTCGATGAGTCGATCGTTTCGGCGGTAGACACCCACGATGCGCTGACGAAGCTCCTTATGCAGCCAATTTCCACTGCGGACGTACCTCATCGCGCCGCGATAGGTTTCAAGCGCTTTCTCGTCCTGCCCCATCTTTTCGTAGAGGTCTCCCAGATCGCGCATCGTGGTGGCCCGCGCTTTCGCGTCGCGCCCGGCGAGGTCGATCAGAGCTTCGTATTGTTCGAGCGCTTTTTCGTAACGCTTGTATTTGATCAACACCTGCGCGTACTCCATGCGCAGGAATTCGTTTCTCGGGTCGAGCGCGACGAGCTGGTCGTAATACTTTTGCGCCCCCTCCCAATCACGACTCGCAAACGCCAGGTCGGCGAGCTTGCGCAAAATTTCCTGTTTCTTGGAGCGATCGCTCTCGAGCTCGAGCGCCTTTTCGAAATCCGTCGACGCTTTTTCTTCGTGCTGCAGCACCAGGTGGGCAGCCCCCCGACTCAGCCACGTCGTGGGATCGTCGGGCGAGAGCTCGACTGCCTTTCCGTACTGCACGAGCGCGGCTTCGTAATCGTTCTTGGCTTTGAGCAAATGACCGAGAATCAGTCGATAGCGGGCATCGTCCGGCGACTTTTCAACCTTCGCGCGATACTCTTCGACCAGGCGATCGAGACCTTTTCCTTTGCCGACGTAATCGAGCAGCTTTTTGAAGGCGAGGCCCTCGGTCGGGTTGCGCTCGAGCAGGATTTTGTATCGCTTGATGATCTCACGCTTCCGGTCATCCGAGACAGACCAGTCCTGAGCGGTGGCTTCGGCGGGTATCGTCATGGCGAAAGCCAGCCCGATGAGCACTCCGAAGGCCAGGCGTGTGATCGTTTTCAAGATATTCATGTGATCCTCGTGATCAGCGGCTGACGCCTCTATACAACGGGTCGCTTCGTCGCTCACATTCCTGACGACTTCACCACAGTGAGCGTTCTTCCATGTTGCGCCGAGAAATCCTCGATCCGCGCGACGATCGGCTCGATCTCATCGGCCGACGCACTGGCAACGATTTCTTCTTCATCGTCGACCAGGGCAAGCAGCTCCCGCTGACGGCCCTCGCCGATGAGCCTGAATTCCTGCACATCATCGAGCGAAATAGCCGCACCACGCACCTGCCCCCAGGGCATGGAAGTCTCGAATGCGAGAAGCCCGTCGACGAGGTCGATCACCCAGAGATCACTGCGCAAGAGGCGGGTCAGTGCAAAGGCGACCGAAATCAGACCGGCGATGAGAACGGTCGAGCCGATATAAAACGGCAGCTCGTCGGCGGGAGGACTTTGACCGATCCACTCAATTCCAAAAAGAACGCCGATCGCCAACCCCGTCAGAGGCAAGGTCGTGGCGAAACGATGGAGCGCCTCGGTCAGACGGCCTGCCAGAGTGCGCCGCAGAATCAAGATGCGCCC
>CAYFTY010000794.1:0-2725 GCA_964346045.1 uncultured Bradymonadales bacterium
CAGGAGTGTCCCCGGATGAAAGATCGGGTGGAACTCTCCTTTGAATTCGTCCCAGAGCGTCCACGATAGCGTCAGATCGCCGAGCCAATCCTGGACGGGCGGAAAAAGCCTCGTCACAAGGACCAGGCCGATGACGATCAAATAGGGTGATGCCGCCCTCAACACCGAGGCAGCCTCGGGACGATGCTCGGCCTGCGCCAGGTTTCGGTTGGCGAGCATGAAGATCCCGATGAAAACGACGCCGCCCACGATGGCGCCGGCGAGTGAGGGAAGCTCAGGCCCCACCCAGCGTGCAATCGCGTACATAGGAATGAGGTAGGCTGTCGCAGCGATCGACGCCCATAACCAGACCGAGCCTTTCGGCACCGGAGCATCCTCACCGACCTTCCGGGAGTCCTCTGATTCAGCCTTCCGGAAGTCCTCATCGCCTGAAAAATCCTCGGCGTCGGCTCCAACATATCGCAAGAGCGCTACGAGCATGATCCAGCCGACGAAAACATGAAAATTCGCGGCCGCCAGGCCGAGTTCCAATCCTGTAAATTCGACGAGCTGGGCCTGCGCCACGACCGGCGTGCCGACCGCGCCGAACGATACGCCGACCGAGTGCCCGATCAGCGTGATCACGACGGCCTGCGCCGGCCTGAATCCAAAGCCCACGAGAAACGGCGCGGCCAGCGCGACCGCGGTTCCAAACCCGGCCGCACCCTCGGCAAAGATGGCGAAAAACCATGCGATGAGAATCGCAACGATGCGCGGATGCGCCGAGATCGAGGCGATGGCTTCGCGCAGTCGGTCGAGCGAGCCCGTACGTTTTTGCAGGTGGAAGAGAGCCAGAGCGCCAAAGATGATCCAGAGGATCGTTGCAGCGGTGAAGAGAGCCTCGACCGCAGCCCCGCCCAGCATCTGGCTCATCGAGAGCGTGTCGGCGGCAGGTCCGAAGGCGGCCACGGCGAGCACGACGGCCGTCGCCAGGCCCACGCAGCCAGCGATGGCAGCCGAGACCCGGAAAAAGACCATCAGAACGAGCACGACCACGATGGGGAGCGCCGCCAGAAGGGCGTTCATAGACATGATTCGCCTCGTAGGCCGTCTTTCTTGCCAGCGCAGGCTAGCTGCACGCATCCTCGAGGGTCAAGTTGGGCCTACCGGAAGAAGCCAAACCCGCACAATCTGGAGATGAAGAAAGCGAAGAAGAACCATGTAGCGTTCGCTAGATACGCGGGGCAAATTTTTTGTAAACAATGTTTACGTTTCTTTGACATCGCTCCTTGAATCCGATATGTGAATGGTGTTCACAAAATAAGACCGAGAGATACTGATGCCTGATTATGTCCTTCTAGACCCCTGTCTTTCTGAAGCCCAATCCGACTCGATTCGCCGCGCTGCGACAGAGTTTGGA
Source organism: uncultured Bradymonadales bacterium (assembly GCA_964346045.1). GTDB lineage: Bacteria > Myxococcota_A > Bradymonadia > Bradymonadales > Bradymonadaceae > CAYFTY01. Next base: position 1,400 of record CAYFTY010000794.1, read on the forward strand.
ACCTATCGTATGTATGTCGAAGAGCCCAAAGAAGACGGCATCGGTGCCGGTCTCGTGCGGCGCCATGACGCAGCGATGAACCACCTCAAAGGTGTGATCGAGAGTGGCAAAGGTATGGAGGCGCTGCAGGAGCTCTCGGCGCGAACCAACCTCTTTCGCGGCACCTGGGCCGACGAAGAAGAGAATTACCTCTCGGGCATCAATCCGCTCTTTGAACACGAAGGAATGATGACCGCGGCCAGCGAGCTCATCGATCGACCGATCATCGAGCCGTCGATGCTCTATGCAAACTTCTTGCTCCCCGGTATGGAGCTTGCGACCCACACTGATACGCCCGAATACCGCGGATTGTCGAAAAAGCAGGTGCCCGAGTGGCTGCTGGTGGTGATGGCTCATTCGGGGCTCTTCGAACGTTGGCGCATCAAGATCGCGGCCGCCGTCGCCTTCTTTGCGCCCTGCGAAGGTGGCGATTTCATTCTCTATCCCGACGGCCCTCGCGGCGATGTCGCGCACGTGCCGGTGAAGACCAATACGGCAGTGGTTCTCGATACAGACGAGATATTCCATGGTGTCGAACGTGTCGGCGCACCCGACGCGCCTGCACCGCCGACCGAAGTTGGCATGGGACTCTCGTTCAACGGTGAGGAGTGGGAAGTCGGCTTCGAGGGCGCCGAGCCGATGGCGACCTACCCGTGGGGCGGGCTGCGCTTCAGCCTGCAATGGAAGGCATACGGTTATCGCGACGAGGCCGAAAAGAAGCTCATCGCCGACCATTCAGATGACCTGGACGAAGAGATGGTCATCGACATGCTCGTCAAAGATCTGCGCCTTCGCGAAGTCATCACCGACGAGGTGCCCGACGAGACCGAACTCGCGGTTTTGATGATCGATACCTATGTGAAATTTCCCGAGGCATCCTGAAATGAATGGACCATCGTCACCAGTCAACTGCCCCAGTTTTCGACGATTTCGAGGAAGATATCAGCATAGGTTGCGAGCTTCTTCTTCCCCACACCATGGATTTCTGCAAAGGCCGCTCGGTCTTGCGGCAGCCTCGATGAAATCTCGCGAAGCGTGCGATTCGAGAAGACGACATAAGGCGGCACACCACGCTCGTCGGCGAGTTCTTTTCGTTTCTTTCGCAAGACCTCGAAAAGCTCGAGATCGTAATCGACCGGCCCCTGGGTCACCGACTGACGCGAGCGCCGCTGATTCGCCGGCCCTCGCATGCGCCCCTCGAAGGTGGATTCGCCGGCGAGCACCGGAGACGCCTCGGGGTTCAGCGAGAGCCCGCCGTATTTGATGTCCTGCTCGATGAGTCCCTGC
>CAYFTY010000795.1:0-2724 GCA_964346045.1 uncultured Bradymonadales bacterium
GTTCTCCCGGTCTCGGCGCGTGGAGTTTCGAACGCGTTCTTTGTAGATCGGGCCGGCGGGCTCTTTCGCTCACTGTGTTCTTTCGGCAGCGGAATCTGGATCTCCGCGGTCTTTTCAGCTTCGAAGTCTCCACTCAACTCATCGTCTTCCTCGATGGGGTCTGTTGCGGGCACCTCAGTTTCATCATTTCCGAGTTCCGCGACCTCTACGAGTTCCCCAACGTCTTCGAGTTCCGCAACTTCTTCGAGTTCTTCGATGTCCTCAATTTCATCATCGAGTTCTTCGGCGTCTGCTAGCTCGTCGGCCTCATCATGTTCTTCGATGTCTTCAGGGGCCGCTACTTCTTCGGAACCTTCGTCATCTTCCTCTGCCGCCGGATCGCCCGCATCGCCAGGTGTTTCGGCATGCTCAGGCTCGGCCTTTGGCTCGACCGCATCGACCAACTCGAAGGGTTCCTCTTCGATCGTCGGCGACTCGGTAATCTCGAATTCGCTCGATGCGTCTGATGAAGTCGCGGCGTCGCTTTCAATCTCGGTCACGGCCGCGTCGATCCCCGGCTCCGAATCGGGCTCAGACTCGACTTCGTCGTCGAGCACCGTTCGCTCATCCTCCTCACCCGCTTCTTCCGAGCGAACTTCAGCGGACGCCGACTCGTCTTCGTATTCGGCAATCTCCGTGGCCGGGGCCGCGTTCTCATCATCGACCGAGGGCTCCGATTCATCGGCGAGTTCGCTCGGACTCGAAGCTGCCTCCAGTCCGCTCGACGGCGTGATTTCATTCCGTCTGATGGCATCGGCTTCGAGCGTGGTCGTCAGTGTCTCGGGGCGATCGAATGTATCCTGCGAGACCTCGACTTCCCCGGTCGGCGCGTGGACCTCGACTCTGGAATTCTCATCGACCAGGCGTGCAACGGCTGCGGCGACAGCACGAAGTTCGACGTAGAGACGTCCGTCTCCCTGCAGTTTCGAGATCACGTCATCCTGCAGAAAATCAACGACATTGGCGATCGGGCCAAAGGGGTCGATGGTGTTCAGGTAGCGCTCCATCTCGAGCACGAGCTCACTTGCCTTCTTTGCCAGTCCGGACCCGATACGACCGCGCTCGGCAGCATTGACGATCTCACCGATGGTCGAAGCGGTCGTGCGCACCTCGTCGAGCGTGCGCTCGGTCGAATCGGCACCCCACGGATGTCGATAGACACGCACCGCGTCGAAATATGCGGCGAGTACGTAAAGATGGGCTCTCGAAAAGCGCTGCTCGGATTCGTCTGCAGCGATCAGCAACTTGCGTCGCATCAAATTTTCGAGAAGGCCTTGATTCACCGGCAGACTCGTCGCATGAGCCAGCCGGATGAATTGGTCGGAATTCAAGCGTGAAAGAGAATGGTCGATTGCCACTTCAGTGGTCCCGTCGAATGAAGAAAAAATGGCTCAACCCGGGGTCTGCACGGCTTCATGCTACCTGAGAGAGCCGATCGCGCCACAAATTTCCGCGGGTTATCAACCGCGGTCGAAATGTTCATTCTTCATGATCTCCCGCAATACTACAGTTGCATAGGCACCTGATGGAAGGGAAAACCCCAGCTTGAGGACGTGGACATTCGACTCGATTCCGCTCTGAGATTCGAAATCGCGGGCGCGGACGGTGAAAGCGCGCCGCAGCCCGCGCGCTTCTCGCGAGGCCATCGAAAAGTCCTCGGGGCCGAGGGCGAATTCTTCGAGGGCTTCGATCTCTCTGGTGTCTGCATCTGCTTCGGCCCGCAAGACTCGATCTCCCCAGAGCGGGCCCGTCGGCGTAGCGGCCCTCGATCTCACGAGTGCACGGCCCTCGTCGAGCTCATCGGGCTTCACCCGAAAGAGACCGCCCTCGTGCAGCTCGAGAACATCGCCGAGGATCGCCTCGTCAAAGCATCGATCCTCGAGACGTCGGGCGACGATTCGATTGAATACCGCGCTCTGTACCGCATTGGCAGCCAGTCGACGCAGTCTTTTATTCTTTCGAATCGGCCCCGGCTTCTCCCCGGTTTTGAGCCACTCCCATCCCATCCAGAATGTACTCCTGTTTCGACCAAATCGCTGCGAGCCAAAGATATACGGGACCCCTACGTCTTCGAGTTGAGCGAGGATCCTCGAGGCAGCTTCGTCGGGACTTTCTTCGGTCTCCCGAACGGTGATCTCGAAGCGATTGCCTTCGAGGTGTCCAGTTTTGAGTTTGTTTCGATGAAGCCGGGCGTCCAGAACCCGTATCCAGCTGCCGTCGTCGATCGTAATCTCCTCGTCGATGGCTTGCTCGGGCGCGTCGAGCTTCGAGTCGCGCAAGGGCAGGGAGATCCACTGTCGCGTAATGGCGTGCTTGTCCTTGCGCCCGGCCCACCCGATATCGCGGCGGTTCACACCAAAATGGCTCGCGAGTCGATCGATGAGCTCACCCGAGGCAACGCAACGCTTTTCGATCCAGAGATAGAGGTGCTCGCCTTCTCCCTGGAGCTCGTAAAGCGGGATTTCCTCGACGACGAAGTCTTCGGGAAAGGTGCGTATCTGGCCGCCGATCCCCGGTATTTCATCGGTGAGGTAGGGAACGTGCATCAGAACGTCGAGGTCGAGGTCGTTGGCTTCTGACATGGATGATATGTAACAACGGGGCAGTGAATGGAGGAGAATCGTGGCAGAAGATACACGACTGGCGGCTCCTGACGAGGTTCATGAGGCCAACAGAGAGCTGATT
>CAYFTY010000796.1:0-2724 GCA_964346045.1 uncultured Bradymonadales bacterium
ACCCGGTGCAGGTCGCTCTTCGCGTGAATCGTAGAAGATCCGCCCTTTGGCGCGAGCAAGCTTGTATCCGGTTTGGAAATAGCTCAGGTCATCTTCGAGATCGAAGGCGTCATCACTCGTGCCTGCCTCGTTGTCGGCACCGCATATATTCTCGCCTTCGTCTCCGACACCTGTGGTGCAATCAAATACGAAGCTCGACGCTTCGAGTGTTCCGGTCATTCCGAACCCCGACGGCAGCCGTTCGACATCGATTTGCACGTACCCCATGTTCTTCTTTCGAAAGAAGCGAGCCTCGTCCGATTGAGATGTCCCTGACCCGATTCCATAAAAGACGAAATCGTTACGCAGCGCGCGTCGGAAGGCGAGTTCGATCGAAAAGAGGTCGTCGTAAAGGCGCTGGCGCGTCTTCACCTCAAAGGTGAGGTTATTCCCCGAGTTATAATCGAAGTTGACGCCCCAGTCATTGCGCTCCCAGATCATATTTTCCCAGATCACCGCAAAGCCGAAGGCCGGCGCAAAGCCACTTTCGATGCGAAGCGTCGGTACGATCCGTCCATTGCCGTCGTCCCAGCTCGTCAACTCGTCGACCCACTGAATGACATGATATTTTTCAGCGGCTTTCGTCGCGACGCCGAGGGGCCATCGCACCAGATATTCGGTGACGAGATAGACCGGATAGAAAAGGATGCGCGGAATCCAGATCAAGACATCGCCAGCGGTCGTCGGCTCCTCTTCGCGCCTTCGCAAGTCTGGCTTGAGGCGCTTCTCGTCGCTGGCAAGCGGCTCACCCGACGTCTCCATCGGCACATCTCTCTCTGCTCCCTCATATGGAGTCAGGAAGTCGTCCTGATCGTAGGTAACGGGCTCGGCCGAAGCTTCAGCACGGTTGGTCGTCGCAGGCTCGTCGTCCTCAGTGCCTGTTTCGGGCTCCTGAGCACTGACCGCGCCTGTGGCAACAACCACCAACAAGGCCGGAAGGATTTTGAAAATTCGCTCGATCAGCATGAGCAGCAGTCTGCGGGTTTCGTTCGTTCGTGACTTCAAGTGTGAGCGTCGTATCACGCGCGGGCACGACCCTGCGACCACGCTCACAGAAGTGTACACAATTTGAGCATCTCGGCGAACTTCGCAACACACTTAGGGCGGTCTTCGGGATCCCTGGCGAGGCATTGCAGGATCAGCGCCTCGAAATTTGGCTCGATGTCGACGACGTCCAAGAGCAAAGAAACTACGGTCGTCGAACGCGATTTGATACGCGTGGTCATTTCGATGAGCGATCTGGCAGCGGGGCTTGCAGTGATTTACGTTCACGGCGAAATCCACTAAGACCCTCGTCGTCCCAGAGAGGTTCCGAATATGCGTGGCCGTATCGTAATTGTGCTCGTCGCTGTCTTCATCTTCCCCGCTTGTGTCGACATTTACAATCTGCCCGATCCGCCCCCGCCTTCAGAGCGACGTACGGTCTCGTTGATTCCCGGCGAAGAAGAGCGTCAGGCCGAACGAGACTATCTCTCGGCGCGGGCCGCCGTCGTCAAATTGAATGGACTGCTCTCGCAAAAACGATTCCGCGAGGCTCTCGAGATGGTCAGCGCCGAGACCCGTTCCTTCTTGACCTACGGTACCGAAGACAGCCCCGAAGAGGTACTGGCCGCTGGCAAATTGAAACTTGCGAACGGAGAACTCGTCTCATTCAAGCCTGTGTCTATGTTGCTCGCCGAGGACATCTCGAAGCTCGAGGACACGTTCCCCGGCGTCGAAGAACAGGAAACGAGTAATCGAAAAGAGATCTATGCGATTCTGCCTTCGGGCGAAGCAACGAAGATCGTACTGATTCAGGAAGGCGGTCAATGGGTCGTACACCGAACACGGCTACCCTCGAAGATCCAACCCGAGGGCTAATGGAGAGCGAAGAAGAAGCTCCGACACGCCTTAGACCGTCCCCCAACGCCGAGCTCGTCTTTCGGCCTCAATTCGAGGTTCGCGGGCCGAATCGTCTCGAACTTGTTGGCGAACACGATGACGAAGACACGATCCCCTGGGGCCTGTGGGGCGGCATCGTCGCTGTCGTCGCCGGCATGGTGTTGATCATCTATGAGGGAGCATACGGATTTCATTCATTTTGGAGCATAGCCGTCGCGGTCCTCGTCATCGGTTTCGGAGCCATACTCGCAAGATACGGCGCACGAACCTCATTACGCTCGATCAGCCTCGGTCGCGTCGACCTTCAGTCCGGGATTTTCTGGATCGAGGATGAAGACTGGCAGCCCGTTCGACTCGATCGTGTCGAAGAGGTCGTCTACGCCATGATCAAATACCCCGTCAGCAAAAAGAAGAAGAAGGCGGTCAAGGTTCAGGCGTTCACCGTTTTATTGCGGGTGGCCGACGAGCTCGTCCCGGTGGTCGAAGCCTCGCCCGACAAAGGTCAGGTCTACGCGATTGCAAAGACTTTTGCTCAATGGACGGGCAACGAAGTATCCCACGTCGGGATCGGGGTGAAGTAGCCCACCACCCGTGTTAGTGTTTCCGCCATGCCCGGTAAAAGCTCAGAACCCAAGTTCGCAGACACCCGGCCGACCGCCAATCCCGAGGCCTTTCTCGGCAAGGTGCTGAGCGATCGATACGAGGTTTTGTCGCTGGCCGGCGAAGGGGCCATGGGAGCGGTCTATCGCGCTCGTCACGTCTTCATGAATAAGGAAGTCGCGGTCAAAGTCCTGCACCGCGAGA
>CAYFTY010000797.1:0-2723 GCA_964346045.1 uncultured Bradymonadales bacterium
CAGGAGTCTCGATTCAGAGGGGCAACAAGCAGAAGTGGATACCCGCGTGGAATCTATGATTCAGAAGTTGCGATTCAGAAGGGCACGTGAGTCTCCTTTCGGCCGGTCGCATGTCAGGAGAAGACCAGTCCGCCATCGACGATGAGGTTCTGGCCCGTCACGGCTCGCGCCCAGGGGCTCGCAAAGAAAACGACGACGTCTGCGGCTTCTTCTGGCGTCGTGACAGTTCGAAGCGGTGTGTTGGCCGCGATCATGTCGAACACCTCGTCGGGCGTCGCGGCGCTCGCATCGGTCGTTCGCAACAAGCCCCCGGACACCATGTTCATCGTGATGCCCAGCGGACCGAGCTCAGTCGCAGCCGTGCGGGTCATCGCGAGGAGCGCTCCTTTCGACGCCGTATAGTCGTGGTAGGGCACGACAGGATTCTGGACGAGGTTGCTGCCGATGTTGATGATCCGGCCGAAACCGGCCTCGGCCATTGCCGTGCGCGCCTCCTGGATCACGTTGAGTGCGCCGAGAACCGCGGTCTCGAGCTGCGCGAGCATCGCCTCCGAGCTGAGCGTCTCGATCGTCTCGCGCGCGTCACCATTGAAGCTGTAGTCGGCAATCGCGTTGTTGACCACGGTCGTGGGCGAGCCAAACGTCTCGCGGACCGTCGAGAACATCCGCGCCACATCGTCGTGCTTCGTCACGTCGGCCTGCACGGTCATGGCCCGCGGCCCCAGCGATTGCGCCAGTTTCGAAGCACTCTCCTCGCTCTTTCGATAGTTGATGACCACCTTCGCCCCTTCGCGGGCAAATGCCGTGGCGATCGCCGCGCCAAAGCCGCGGCCGGCACCGGTGATGAGCACGATTTGTTCGTGGAGTGGAAGCGTCAAAATCTACCTCGTCGTTGCGCTGGCACGAGGGCGCTACGACGATCATGCAGAACGCGATGACGCGTAGCGACTCCCTCCGCCAGCGTTATCTGGTTCAGGTTCAAAGGGTGCTTCTCAGCCCGTCAAGGCGCCCCTGCCGCAACGGCAAGATAGCCTCGAAAACACGGTTTATGCAAGTCTGGCATACCCGACCTACGCCGGCGTCGAGTTCGACGGCGTGAAGTTTTTCTACACCAACACCCCGACCGTGAGTAGCACCGCGTCGAGTTGCGTCACGTGCTCACTGCCAGCAAGTACCCGAGCCTGTCATCATGGAAACTTTGCGAACACTTCGGGGGCGTAGTTGCGGTCAGAAGCCGACGGTAGTGTGGTTCAGTCAGGAGTGACAGGCGTGAGTCACCTTGCTCGACAAGTAGCGAGACGGGTATTCTTGGGCGGCATCCGCCACTCAGAAATGCGGAACCGGGCCATCGATCGGCTTGCGCTCGAGAGCGAGCTCTTTCGCATCGAGCTCACAGGTGGCGTACTTCGAGTCGATCTTTCGCAACGTTCCCATCGACTGCACGCGGCCGAATTCGAAGGCGCTCGTGGCGATGAGTCGCTCCTGCGAGGTCCCGTCGTCGCTATCGCTGTAGACGACGGTGACCGACTTAGCCTCTGCCGGAAGTTCCACCCGATATCGTACGCCCTTTGCGGTCCTGATGCGCTCGGCTTCGAGCTTGGCCGTCGGTTTTCCGTGGGCGGTATGAACGGTGCCGTCGACCGCGTCGATACCCCATTGCCACGCCGTGCCCTTTACGTTCGGGTCGAGGCAGTCGAATTCCATTGTCTTGGGCTCTTCGGGCGAGGCCCAGAGCTCGAGATGGTCTCCGTGAATCCAGGACTTCTTGCTCGCGACCAGTTTGTCGTCGGTGACATCGACGTAGAGCACATTGTTCGTGCCTGCGAGGACCTTCATCGAGGTGTCGTCCGCCGAGCCTTGATCGCCGTGGATCACGTAGCCGCTTGACCATCCCTCTCCCTCGTGCCCGTCGATGACCGAAGCACAGTCGCCAAGGCTCTGAAACTTCCAGTCGTAGCCTTTCGGGATCACCACAGACGGAATCGGATTCGCACGCCAGGTTTTCGGGCCGCCGGCGCTCCCGCAGAGTTCGGCTTTCGACGAGGTCTGCCCGGCGAACCGATCGTAGTTCCAGGTAGTCGTCAGCCCGATGTCCGGATTCGACGAGAAGAACGAGTCGTCGGTGCTCTCGACGAGCTTCATGGTGGCCAGATCGACCGTGGTGGACTTGTACCATCGCCAGTTCGAGCCACCGTATGTGCCTACCTTTAGCTGTGTGCCGTCGATCTCCCAGCTGTCTTCGCCGACCCCGCTCGCACCGTAGCCATCGTTACAAAACTCGACCAGCCTTCGGATGGTCGAAATCGTACCGCCATCGGTGCGGACAAGGGCGAGCGCCCATTTGTTGCAGTCGTTGAGGTCGGCATTCTTGAAGCCTGGTTTCGGGTCGTCGACGTAGGCGATCTCGACCACCTGCAGGCGCGTGAAGCCGTCGGCGCCGGCGTCTTTGACGTCGGTCACATGGCAAGGCTTGGTCTGGCTGCAGACCGCTTTTTCGAGCGCCTCGCGCGAAGCCGTCGGCGAGACCTTCACCGCAGCGCCCGAGGGGGCATCGACCGCCTGGGCCGCTGGGGACGGCTCGCTCGGGGCGCCGTCGACAGGCCCAGGTTCGGCGCCTGCGGCGGTTGCCAGGGGTTTTTCATTGGACTCAGCCCCGGGTGCAGAGGCGTCGGGTTCTGCGGTTCGGGCGCGGGAAGGGCGCCCAGGCGCTCGGCGGCGTCGAG
>CAYFTY010000798.1:0-2723 GCA_964346045.1 uncultured Bradymonadales bacterium
GATGTACGAGACGCCAAGCACGCCACCCGTGGAGTTTTTGCCCTGGGTTTCGGCGCGCTTTTTATCGGCCATCCGGTCGACATCTTCGAAATTCTTGGGATTCGGTGCCTGATTGGGCGCGGGAATCGAGTCGGGGCCAACCGAAGTCCGGTTTGTTTTCAGGGCCTCTCGTTTGGCTTTCAGGCGCGCACGCAACTCCGCAGCATTGGGCAATTTGGGGCGAGTCGCCTTTTGAGCGTCTGGGTCGATCGGCGCCGTGTCGTCGTCTGCTCCGCCGAGAGGGGGCGGGGCGAGGTTCAACGGGCTCGGAACAGCACCGGGTTGCTTGCCCGGCGGCGGAGCAATTCCGGTCGATGGCTTCGCGTTTCGTGAGGTCGAGCGTTTTCGGTCAGGCTTATCGTCTGCCCCCGAGCGGATTTTTTCGAGTAGCTCTTTCCGAGCCGGGTCGTCGGTGGCTTCATCTTCTGAGCCTGGAGACCACATGGCGGTCGGAGCATCCAATTCATCGGAATCGATGCGGCGACGCTCGTCGGTATCCTGGGTCTCAGCGGCAGCTGTGTCAGTGTCGGTATCGGTCGGCTCGGTTTCGAGAGGGGGCGGTTCTTCGTCAAAAGCACTGGCTTTGCCGTCCCCGGGTTGCACGGCCGGGATCGCAAATTGGGTCGACCGGGCGCCTCCATCTTCGGCGAATTCGTTTGCAGAGTTCGATGACTCGAAATCGGTCAATGACATGCCCATCAGGGTGCCGTGTTGACTCTCTTCCGAATCGTCGCTCTTGGTCTTGGAAAACCCGACACCGCTCAGATCTTCTTCTTCGCTACCGGTGAGTAGCGATGCGGGAGCGACCGAAGTGGAAGGACCGTCCTCAGCGCTCTCTTCGTCGAGTCCCCACGCATTTTGGACCCGCGCGTTATCGCTCTCATTCAGTTTGACGGCCGGTATTCCGGCGACTGTTCCTGCAGGGTCGGGACTCTCTTTTTCACGTTCGACCAATGCGTCACGGCGTTCGTCCGCCTCAAATTCTTTTTGCAGTTGTTCGGCAGGAATCAGGTGTGTCGCTTCGGTTTCGTCGTATTCGTCGTAGGAATCCTCTTCGAGCGATTCTTCTTCCTCGTCCTCGACTGCCGGGAAACCGAAGAGGGTCTGCTTCGTGGTATCGGTCTCTTCGTCCCCTCCCGTGTCCTCAAAATCAACGATGGAGGGAAGTCCCATGGCGGTCTTATTCGGGGACTCGTTGGCATCGAAGTGATAACCGCACACCGGACACACTTGAAGTGCACTTTCGATCTCCGCATTGCATGATGGGCACTGCTTCAAGCTTCCTCCAGCCCCATCTCTGAGGACAGGCGGGTCGCGTCTTCTGGTCGGGATGCTCCCGCCCAGCATACGTCCGCCCGGCTTTCGGTGTCAAAACACAGCATATACGTCAATCTACGAGTTCGTGGTCGGGGTCGAGTTTTTCGAGCGCGTTCGCAAACGTCGATCTCTCTTCACCTCGATGGGCCCGATCGGCTGCTTCAATGCCGAGTTCGAGCCATTTTACCATCAGCTCGCCCGATGTGTCGGGAGGCGCCGATGCGAGGATAGACTCGACGGCGGACACGGCATTCATCCAGTCTTTGTTGGCCACGTGCATCTGCGCCAGCCCTCCGAGTATCTCGGGTTTGGGGCCGCCGATATCGAGCGCCATGTTGAGGTGAACCTCGGCTTCTTCGGGAGCACGCAACGAGGCGATCGCAATGCTGGCCAGATTGACCAGGAAGGCGACCTTCTGTTCGTCATCCTCGACCGACTCGAAGAGCCGATTCAGCAGTCCGTACGCATCCGCGAGTTGCTCGTGGGCCGCATAGGCAGAAATCGTGCGATGAAGAAGCTCTGAGTTGTCCGGGTCTTCTTCGAGGGCTGCGGCGAGCTCCTCGGGGCCGGTTTCTTGCGCTGTGGCCGACTGGCGGAGCGAAAGAAGGTCTTGCTCCAGCCGCTCTCTTTCGTCGTCACCGGCTCCGTGCGCAAGTCGCGCCTCGATCAGTTCGGCAAGCTCACCGTGGTTGCCCTCGGCTTCGTAAATGCGCGATAGGTTGTTGAAAGCGACCTGGTTGGCCGGCGCCACGTCGAGCACTTTGCGGAAATGTCGCAGTGCATGGTGGCTTTCACCGCGACTCGAATAATTTTGAGCCGCTCGAATACCCACGAGCTCGATCACGTCATTGGACGGCGACCCTTCCAGAACGTCTTCGTAAAATCCATCGAGTTCTGCATCATCGAGCCCGAGCGAGTAGGTCTCGAGACGTTCGAGTGCCGACGAGTCGATGCGTTCATCCGGTGCTTCGTGCAAATACGAGGCTAGCGTGAGGAATGCCCGCTGATTCGAGCCTTCTCTGTGAAACACATGTGCCAGATCGGGCTGAAGCAGAGTCTGCAGTGTTGTATCGGCGCCTTCTGAAATGTCGGCAACCCACGAGTAGTACGAATTCTCGAGTGCTCCTTTGGAGGCAAGGCGACGTGCTCCTCGCAGGGCCTTTTCGCGCCCCGGACCGTCTGTCTCGAAGGCTACGATAAATCGCTCGAGAGCTTTGGTCGGATTGTCGAGTTTGGCCTCGTAGATGGTCGCGAGGGCAAGGTGAATCTGCTGTCGCTCAGCCGCTTCTTCAAAGAGGTCGATGCGGTCGATATAGAGTTCGGCGAGCGCTTCCCAGTCCTGGGCCCCGAGATATTCTTCGCGTAGT
>CAYFTY010000799.1:0-2720 GCA_964346045.1 uncultured Bradymonadales bacterium
CGACGAGCGACGGCATGCCCGTCGACGCTATCCGACGCATTATCAACCACGATATCATCGGTGTGTCTTGTCACTACGTGCAGGACGTGCTCGAGGCCGAAGCTGCGGGCGCTCAATTCGCGACGCTGAGCCCGGTCTATCGCACGACCTCGAAACCGGGATACGCGGCGATCGGGCTCGATACCCTCGAGATGGCCTGCGCCGAGAGCGAGCTGCCGGTCTACGCGCTCGGAGGCATCAACGCCGACCGCGTCGCAGCCTGCCTGCACGCGGGGGCATACGGAGTGGCAGTTATGACAGACATCATGGGTGCTGACGATGCTTACGCTGCCACGTCAGCACTGCTCGAGGAGCTTGAGTGAGGTAGGGCATCCTGGTCATGGTCAGAAGTGGAGCAAGCGCGGCACCGACGTCCCCCCGGCAAGCTAATACTTTTAAAAAATCGAATGATTATTCGTTCATTTTGTAATTTATAAAACGGGGGCTTGCCCACCTTCTACTCGAATTCGCGTAGGAGGTACCATGACCGAAGCAGAGCAATTTTGGAGAGTCGACCCGATCATACGCGTCCCAATCAAGGATTTCGAGCCGGGGCATCGAGAGTTTGGTCTCGGAATGTCCGAACAGGGGCGAATGCTGCTCGAAGGAGTTGCAGAGTATCAGAATACGTCCGGCTCGTTGGGAGAAGCCGAAGAAGAGGACTACGAAAGGTTATGGGAATCGATGCTCGAAGCGTTCGACCGGCTCGAAAACGAAGGTCTGATCGAAGGGTCGTGGGAGCAATGGAATGGCCATGAACTCTGCGAGGCGATCATTCAGCTCACTGCGAACGGTATGCGATATGTCTGGTTGCCGCTCTCGGAGGCTTTGAAGACCGACCCACTTTCAACCACCGAAACAGGTCGATTTGCGTCGAACGTCAAGGCGTTCGAGCTCTTCTTTGTGTCTTTCGTCAAGACGGCGACCCTCGATCTTCGCGATTCAGTCTGGTTGGCCGAACGTCCCATCCAGAAAGAGCTCTCTGGCCTCTGCCGCCACTATGCCAGGATCGTGCGGGTGCTCTTCTTCACCGCTCAAAGAGTGACCGGACGTTGGAGCGACTGGGACGTCCTCGAGATTACAGGCCGTGTTCGATTCCAGAGCCGATGGCTGCACGTTTGGAATTGGCTCATCGACCACAGGCGCGGCGTGATCTACAGCTTCGATGTAACCTGGGCAGATTATCAGCTCGACAAGGGTAAGACCGATTCGATCTTCAATGACAGGCTTGCGGCGGCCACCCTTCACAACAATCGCTCCGCTTTTCTCTCGATGCTTTTCCACGGGGTCGGGATGGGCGCATACGAAGACGATTTTTTGGAGACGATCGGGGCATGTGCTCCCGGAATGCTCGAGCTCGAGTGGATCGAAGAACATCATATTCTGCACCACGTGCTCTATCACGGCGGCCTGCACGCCGAGGTCATCGACGAGATTACGCAACGCCTGTTGGCATTCTTCAACCTGCCGGCCGACACGGACCTCGAGGTTGTGCCGGGACCGCTCGCGTGGGTGCTCGACGCACCGGCGCAGTTGTCATTTCTGGATTTGATCGTGGGCTCAGAAGACGCACAAGCAGAGACGATCCAGCTTCTCGGCAGACTACCAGCCTGAGATTCACTGCGGACGCAACGCATGTTGCTTCGGGTGGGGTAAGACGTTCGTGTCAGATCATCAACTCAGATCATCGATGAGTTTGTCGAGGCCGGTGCGGGGGTCGACGATGGGCTCGTAGCCGAAGTCGCGTTTCGCAGGGCCCATGTCGTACCAGTGGCTGGTCGCGAGCTGGCGGGCGACGAAGCGCGTCATCTTCGGCTCTCTCTTCGTAATTCCAAACGCTTTGAATCCGGTTTCGAGCACGCTTCCTGCGGCATAGGCGAGTTTTGGCGAGACGGTTGAGGTGACCGGTGGGATGTCGAGACGGCCCAGCAGATTGTTGATCCAGGGCCAGAGTTCGACGGGGTCGTCGTCGCTCACGAAATAGGCGTTTCCGGCCGGTGGGGCGTCGTGCGACTCGAGGCCATCGAGGGCCTGTAGATGAGCGACGGCGGCGTTCTCGACATAGGTCAGGTCGACGACGTTCTGACCGTCACCGACGATCTTGAGTTGGCCTGCCCGCGCACGTTCGACGACGCGTGGAATCAGATGCGGGTCTCCGGGACCCCAGATTAAATGCGGCCTCAGCGAGACGGTCATCAACTCGGGGCCGTTGGCGTCGAGCACGAGTTTTTCGGCCGCTGCTTTGGTTTCGGGGTAGTACGAGAGAAACTCGTCGGGGTATGGCAGGTCGTTTCCGGCTCCCTCGGCGTCGCCTTCGTCGAAGGTGACGCTCGGGGAGCTGGTGAAGACGAGTTTGTCGATTCCGTGGGCGCGGCAGGCCTCGAGGATATTCTCGGTCGCGGTGATATTGCTGCGGATGTATTCGGCGCGCTTGCCCCAGACACCGGCCTTGGCTGCCGTATGAATGATGACGTCGCATCCCGACGCGGCTTCGGTCGCAACACCCGACTCGCCCAGGTCTCCCTGATGCGTTTCGGCGCCCATCTCGCGGACTTCGGGATAGTCGCTGCGTGCGACAATCCGCACTTCGTCGCCGCGCTCGAGCAATTGCCGAACGATCGCCTTACCGAGAAATCCGCCGCCGCCTGTGACCAAGATCTTCATGCCGCGGATCTATCACG
>CAYFTY010000800.1:0-2717 GCA_964346045.1 uncultured Bradymonadales bacterium
AACGCAGTCATTTCCCGAAACGGGGAAACTGCCGCGGCAGCCATAGATCTTGAATGAAAACTCCGACATGTGCGGCTCGGAAAATAAGAGACGGTGCGAGGCTCAAACTGAGAATGCGCATACCTTCGCAAATTATCAAGGCCCGATTCATATGGTCAAGAAAGCTCGGAGTCGACCGACGCGCGCTTATGTTATGGTCCAACTATGGGACCTGCATGGACCATCGATGATGCGCCGCACGTGCAGCATCAGCTGATCGCCGCGGGGCTTGTCGTCTGGGCGGGCTTTGTGCTCTGGCGAGCCCGCGCGCACGAGGTCTGGTGGCCGAAGGCGATGCTGACCCTCGTCGTGGTGCTATCACTTGCCGGCATGGGGGCACGCCTGCAGGCCATTTTGAGTGGTGCTGCCGTCGATACCTGGTGGAATCCGTTGACTCCTGGATACGGGAGCTTTGGACTCTTTGCGGGGGCGGCCCTCGGTCTGGGACTTTCGACCTTGTTCACGCGCATTCATCCACTGCGCATGATCGACGTGCTCTTGCCGGGAGGGCTGCTGGCGCTGGGCCTGACGCGGCTGGGCTGTCTTTTTCGCGGGTGCGACTTTGGATCCGTGGCAGATTTCGGAGTCCGCTACGGAGCCGAGTCGAGGGTCTATGTCGAACATCTGCAGCGTGGCCTCATCGAAGAGGGCAGCGTAGCCTCGGCCTTCGTGCACCCGCTACCCGTTTATCTCGGGCTCGCAGCCGTCCTTGGGGCGGTCGTCGCGCTGGCGTTTGCGAGTCGAAGCGCTCCGGGAAGGACCGCGGTCGGCGCCGCCGTGTATTTCGCGCTGCGCGCCGTTTTCGAAAATCTACGCGATGGCTCTACACTTTGGGTCTGGTCGGGCTTCAACGCGAATGTCATCCTGAGTGTCGTGGGCCTGGTCCTGACAATTCTCGTACTCAAGGCTTCTCGAGACTATGAAAGCCGTCTACATCGGTGAAGATCCATGGGTGATTGAGAGCCTCGAAGCGCGAGGCTGGTCGATCTTGCGGCGATATTCACCGCTGGCGTCTGCAATGATTCTCGATCTCAGGGATCGCGATGAGGACGAGGCGCTCTCGGAGTTCGAGAGCCGATTGGTCGAGGTCGGTCTCGTGTCGCTGATTCCCGATCATGCGACCGAATTGGCAGCCCGCTTGACGTCATCGGGTGTGCGGGTGATCCCGGACTGCCTGCTGACCGACCGTGAAGGTCACTCGGCGCGGCTCCTTGTGCAAACCGTCGAGCAGGCCGCGTTGCATCGGTCTCAGATTTCGAGTGATCTCGAGCGCACGATCTACGAGCTTCTGGGGCTGCATGCGCTCGCCCAGGCCGTGAGTACGTCTCTGAATGCCGAAACGGTGTCAAGGCGCGCACTCGATGTCGTTGGTGGACTCATCCCTCATGCATCGATCGCCATCTATGTCGCCGACCCGCGACCCACACTTTCGGGCGAGCTCGCGCCGACCAAGTCGGGGACTTCGAGGTGGACGCTCACGGGAGCCTCGAAACGCGACGAGGGGTTTCCCGAAGAGCTTCAGAATTCGCTGGTCGACCCGATCCTCGAGTCCTCGGGTACGCTAACTCTCTCGCCAGACGACGAACTCTCGAAGCTTCTCTGTGACGAAACCGCCCGCACTGCAGCGGTCGTCGTGCCGATCCCGAGCACGGCTGGTCCCGTAGGACTCCTCGCACTGTGTCACTCTCAGTCGCCCGACGAGATGTATCAGCGTCGGCACGTGCTGAACTCGGTCGCTGCGCAGCTCGGGACAGCCCTCGAGAACGCATGGCTCTTCGATGAGATAGGCGTCGCGTATTCATCGCTTCAGAATACACAGGAGCAATTGGTGCGCGCCGAGAAGTTCGCGGCTACGGGTCTACTTGCGGCAGAGATTGCCCACGAAATCAACAATCCATCGGCGTTCATCATCACGAATCTCAGCGTGATGGAAGAATACGTGGACACGATCGCGAACTTTCATGAAGCGCTCGAGGACGCGCTCGACCGCGATGAGGTCATCGATCGTGCTGCATTGGATCGACTGAAGGTGGAGCATGAGATCGAGTTCCTCGATGAAGATCTCGAAGCTCTAGTGAGGCGGTCACTCGTCGGACTCGAACGGATCCATCAGATCGTCATGGATCTGCGTCACTTCTCACGCGAAGACGGCGGCAGTCTGAGTCGTGTCGACCTCGAGTCGCTGTTGAGCTCGGTGGTTTCTCTGGTGCGGCATGAAGCCAAATACAAAGCCGAGATTGCCGTCGAACTCGAAGGAATTCCGCCGATTACGAGCGATGCCAATCGATTGAGTCAGGTCTTTCTGAACCTCCTGCTGAATTCTGTGCAGGCGATCGAAGAGGGCGCGCGCGACCATCATGTGATGCAGGTCACGGGCGAGGTTCGCGACGGCGAGGTGTGTTTGCAATTTTCAGACGATGGACCAGGCATCCCTCGGAACCATCAGGACCGCATCTTCCAGCCGTTTTTTACGACGAAAGAGCCCGGTTCGGGGACCGGGCTCGGACTCTCAATATCGAGAGATATCGTGCGGGCACTCGGAGGTGACATCGAGTTCGTGGACCGAAAGCCCGGTGCTACCTTTCGGGTCAGGTTGCCATTCGACCGGGAGGATCCATGACCGAGCCGCTTTTCGAAAAATCCGAGGAATTCGACGAAGATCGGCAGGTTCATGACCG
>CAYFTY010000801.1:0-2704 GCA_964346045.1 uncultured Bradymonadales bacterium
CGCCGAACCACGTCTAGGGCGTCCATGCCCACGCGCCGGATGCGCGCGGGACGCCCCTATAAGGTTCCGATGAAGATCTACCCCGCGGTCCACTATGCGATGGGCGGGCTCTGGGTTGACTACAGCCTTATGACTTCGATTCCAGGGCTTTTCGCGCTGGGCGAGGCGAACTTCTCGGACCACGGCGCAAACCGCCTCGGGGCATCGGCTCTGATGCAGGGTCTGGCCGACGGTTATTTCGTGATTCCGCATACCCTCGGAAACTGGCTCGCCACAGCGAAGCCCGAGGAACTCGACGAATCGCACCCGGCATTCGAAGAAGTTCAGCAAGAGGTGCAGGCTGAGATCGACCGCGTGCTCGACGAGCACAAAGAAGGCGACAAGACGGTGATCGACATCTACCGGTCGCTGGGCGAAATTATGTATGACAAGGTCGGCATGTCACGTACCGCCGAAGGCCTCGAAAGTGCGATCACCGAAATTCGTGGGCTCATGAAAGAGCTGGACGACGTCAAGGTGCCGCAGGATCGCGACCTCAATAAATACCTCGAGGTCACGGGTCGGGTGAAAGACTTCCTCGAACTCGCCGAATTGATGGCGCGTGACGCGCTCGAGCGCGAGGAGTCGGCCGGCGGACACTTCCGCGAGGAGTATCAGACGGCCGAAGGCGAAGCGAAACGTAATGACGACGACTTCGCCTACGTCGCTGCCTGGGAATGGAAGGGCGAAGACGAAGAACACGAGCTGCACAAAGAAGAGCTGATTTTCGAAAACGTCAAGCTCGTGCAGCGAAGCTACAAATAAGGACAAGCAGTCATGGCAGAAACAAAGAGTTTCACACTCAAAGTCTGGCGACAGCAGAGCGCCGACGACGCGGGCAAGCTCGAGGATTTCTCGGAATACGCGCAGGATGTACACGCCGACGCGTCGTTTCTCGAAATGCTCGACCTCGTCAACGAACGCCTGATGGCAGACGGCGAGCGACCGATCGAGTTCGACAGCGATTGCCGCGAAGGCATCTGCGGCAGCTGCAGCTGCGTCGTGAACGGCCAGGCGCACGGGCCGCATCGCGGAACCACCGTGTGTCAGGTGCACATGCGGTCGTTCAACGACGGCGAGACCATCGTCGTCGAGCCATGGCGCGCTCAGGCGTTTCCGGTGATCAAAGACCTCGTCGTCGATCGTACGGCCTTCGAAGACATTCAGCGAGCCGGTGGCTACGTGTCGGTGAACACCGGGCCGAAACCAGACGCGAATAGCTTCAAGATTGGAAAGGATCTCTCGGACCGTGCATTCGAAGCCGCGACGTGCATCGGATGTGGAGCCTGCGTTGCCGCATGCCCGAACGCGTCAGCTTCACTCTTCACCGGTGCGAAGATCGCGCAATTTGCGCTGATGCCGCAGGGTGAGCCCGAGCAGAGACGCCGAGTCCGCCGTATGGTGGACGCGATGGACGACGCAGGTTTCGGGCATTGTTCGAATATCGGTGAGTGCGAAGCCGCCTGCCCGAAAGAGATCTCTCTCGATAATATCGCCATCATGAAGCGTGAGTATCTCAAAGCGATGCTCGCCGGCGGCGAGCACTAAGTAGCGCAGATCTCGGCCGAATAGCCGAGAGCGTTGGACCCGGGGACGCGCTGCGGCGCGTCCTTTTTTATGCAAGCGATGGGGTGAAACGCCGACCATCAGGCTGAACAGCCGACGACGTTCGCATACAGACTCTTGCGCGCAGTGATGAACCGCGGTGTAATGAACGAAATACAAAGCGGTTCATCACATGAGCGACTCTAAGCGTAGACAACAGATACTCATCGCGGCCGAAAGACTCCTGATTCATTATGGAGTCGGAAAGACTACGATTTCGGATATCGCAAAAGAAGCCCGTGTAGGAGTCGGGTCGGTCTACCTCGAGTTTTCGTCAAAAGACGACATCGTGGCCCGAATCGCGCATGAGCGACATCGGCGCATCCTCGAGAGAATGCGTGATGCATCTGCAAGTGAGTCAGATTATCCCTCCAGATTGCGAGCGCTTCTCGATGCTCGGGTTCGCGCCTTCATCGAATTTGCCGGGCCCGAGGCGCACGCCTCGGATCTGATTCATTGCCATGGCTGCGAAGCGGTCGAAGAAGAATTCGAGAGCTTCTGCCAGGCTGAGACTGACCTCGTTGCTCAATTGCTTCTCGACGGGCGACGTGAGGGCGAGCTCGTCTTTCGGATCGCTGAATTACCCGAAGATGTGGCGCGCACGATTCTTCGCGCCTACATGGCTTACACTCCGCCCTATCTCTACGGCCAGAAATTTCGGTCGCTCGACGCTTCTCTGCGCCGCATGCACGATGTCGTGCTCCACGGCCTGATCTCAAAATGACGGAATCGACATGATGCGTGCTACGGCCCTGGCGCACTCCAATATTGCGCTCGTGAAATACTGGGGTAAGCGGGACATCGAATTGAATCTGCCGGCAGCAGGTTCGGTCTCGTTGACTCTCGACGGTCTGACGACCCGGACGACCGTGGAATTCGACGGCTCGCTCGAAGAAGACGAGCACTTTCTCGACGGCAGGCGTCTCGAAGCCAGACCAGCTCAGAGGCTCTCGGATTTTCTCGACCTGGCGTGGTACGACGATGAGCGTCCTCGCGCGAGGGTCACTTCGACCAATGATTTTCCAACCGCGGCAGGGCTCGCATCGAGCGCGAGCGGCTT
>CAYFTY010000802.1:0-2696 GCA_964346045.1 uncultured Bradymonadales bacterium
GTGGGGAAGCATGTCCAATGGCCGATTTACCATGTAGTGGCACTGGTAACGGCGCCAACCCGGCTATCACTTCGCCGATCAAAGCGGGGTGTGTCGCCTTCATCTTGAGCGCGCGTCTATAAAGCTTCTCGAAGCCATCGAAGATCGACCGGAACTCGGAGACGAACTTCTGTGCTCTCTGGGCCCGCTCACGGGTAAATATTGCGTCGACGCCGAGTTCCTCTGTCATCTTGAACCGCACCACTTCATCTATGTACCTAGAATTGAGAACGAAGTACCGGGCCTCAAGGAGTACGATGTTGGCATGACACTTCACGGGCTCGAAGCCCTCGCCCCTCGCTTCGATCTCGGCGACAAGCGCCCTTACTTCATCGAGCCGATCTTGGTGACCGGTGAGCGCGCTTCGGCGAGCTTCGTCGAGCCGGACATAGAGCGCGCTGAGCGAGGCGGGGTGAGCAGACGCGAGGGCTCGAAGACCGGACTCCAGTTGGTCTCGGTCAATGCTGCCCCACGCGAACGCGGTGGTCGTCCTGATGTACGTGGCTAGCCCTTCCTTGTCCGGGTCTAGGCCATCAGATGTGAGCGCTCGATCGGCGAAAGTGCCCGCATCGAAGATGTTGCCGGTCGAGTAAGCCAGGTATGCAGCGACCACCCACTCGTCGCCTTCCCGCTGCGACTCGGACAAAAGCGTCAGACAGCGAGCGACAAAATCCGTCCGTTTTCGTCTCTCAAAGACTTCCTGCGGAATCAGCAGGTCCTTGTTATTTAAGCCTGCTATCACTGGTTGATAAGCCATTCGCGGCGCTCGGCCACCCACGAGTTTCAACCGGCGCTGCCGCCATTTCAACGGCACGCAGTTCGGCTCTTCCTTCACCAAGTCTCATGCGGATCTTAGTGATTCGTGATAAAATATTCATGGAAAACAGTAGTTACCCCGTCTTTGTCGTCGCGAATCCAGTCCACGACGCTCGAGCGATACGAAATCTCGGTGACCGCTCCGCGCTAGTCGTCGACTTTATTCACTAGATACGGTTTCACGCCACCTGTGCGGTCGAGAAACCACCAGTTGGCCCGCTGGTAAACGGTTGAATGTTCACAAGTACCTACCGCAATGAGGCTCAAGTCCCATTATCAAAGGGTATTCTGGGCGAGGCCTCCGCGTTGAGTGCGGTCAACCATACCTCTGCGGACCCTGCACCGATGAGGAAATCGTGATGGTTGAAGCAGAGAAGAAACGTACATTCTTCGTTCACCACGAAGAATTCAAAGTGATAGGTTTCTCCAAGCACACGCGCGAGATCTTCGCCGGAATCAAATCGCCAGGCTGCTTGGCTCGCCGGGCCCAACCACAGTATGACAGGTTGAAACGTGATCTCTCGAACGGATTGCCACCCATCGGGATCCTGTATGCTCATACCGCCGCGTATCGATTCCCAGGCCATGTTCCTTATTGGCTGAGAAAAGAATGCTCCGGCCTCTTGGCCAAGCCGCTCCAGTTCCATTGGATTCAAACTCGGAGCGGATAACCCCACATCGCGGATAGCACGATCGACCTCTCTGGCGAGCTTTTCCAATTTCATCGATGTGCCTCCACGGAGTCAACGAGTATGTGTCCTCTAGCTCCCCCGGCCTGGTTGCGCTTGCCCGGGGTCTGCCAGCCGACACGGGTCTTTGCAGTCTTGGTTACCTGAAAAGCTTTGGGGGTTGCCCGCCACGACTCCCGTTCTAATGTCCTTGTGAAAGCTCCAAAACTAATGCCTCCAGAAATGGAAAAATGCTCGCAAAGGGTTCGGTGAACGCGAGAATACCACCCGAAACCGGCTCGACGATGAATTCATCGGTACTTCTGATGCTCGCGACGATCACCTCAAGCTGTGCTAGGGGGAGGTCGAACCAGCGCCTGAGTCGATCTTCTGTCAACGTCGCTCGAAACTCATCCAACCTTCTGGCCGCGTTCGGCCAGACGTCGACCCAGTAGTCCACTGTACCCCCACTTCGGATAAGGAACTCGGGAATATCTCTACTGAGGATCGATTGAAATTCGGCCCAAGGGTCTTCGACGAGAAAGATCGAGCTCGTCGGGCATCGTCTCCGATCAAACGCGAAAATTCGGCAAAGGTCGAGTATGAAGCCTCGGACATCCTTGTGAAAAATTGCGGCCTCACTCACAGGGCTCCAGAAGTAACGACCCTCGGCCGAAAGTAGGACATGTTTCGGCCGTGACTGTTCGGCCAGTTCTTCGAGGAATTCACGCCAGAACGAAGCATCCAACGAGTAAGGTTGAGGATCTAGCGGTCGTCCCATCCGCTTTTCCGTCCACTCGTCGGGCCAGGAATGCAGAGTCTCCACATCGAGATTCTTCCACCAGCCCTTTTCGCATTCGGTGTCTATGAAGCCGGGACCGAGGACATCTTCATAAGCCCCCGGCGTGCCCGCATCGGAGATCCATTCGAGAGTGAGCGGAGCACCTCGCCAGTTCACTCGCGTATTGACCCGACACGCGAGGTCACGAAGCAACGACTTAAGCTGCTCGAAGGACTTGAATTCTTCAACTCTGAGTTCGTATTGAGTCGCTTCGGGTCCGGCAATTTTCCAGTGAATACTCGCACGGAGAGGGCCTGACGGCGAAAGTAACCTCCAAAATCTCCAGAGAGCACTCCACGTCATGTCTCTTGCTCCGCCCCACGATACGCACA
>CAYFTY010000803.1:0-2690 GCA_964346045.1 uncultured Bradymonadales bacterium
GGCAGGCCGATGTTGTTGACTCGCAGAATGGTGCTGGGGGCAGCTCATCGATCACGGAAGGTCCCACCGGGCAAATCATGGTGTCCTATCGGGCAGAAGATACTGCAGACCTGAGATTGGCGACCTTCGATGGTTCGCAATGGACGACCCGCGATCTCGTTACCATGGGCGCGACGGGCGTCAACACGCATCTACAGTACGATCCAACTTTTGGGCTGGAAGTGCTCTTCTTCACTCCGAGCCGCGGCGCTCTCCAGTACTATCATGAAGCACCTTAGTTTCTGGTGGTCGAGGGATACTGCCATGTCCGCGCCCTTACCGCTGCGTGGTCGCTTACGACCGCGCGAATGTCACGATCGCAGGGGCGGACGGCGATGCGCTCTTTGCATCGGTTATCGGGGATAGTGAGCGCGGCCGCTGCCTCGCCGCCGGTGGATTCGACGCGCAATTTGACATGGAATATACGTTGGATGTGAGCGACGGGCCCGGCATCGCCGATTATTCGGTGACGACACGAATACCGTCGAAGCCCCGGATCGAGTGCCAGACCCCGGTGGTCGGTCAGGAGTTTGTAATCAACTGGGAGCCAGTTGGAGCGGATAACGTTCGAATAAAAATTGGAGGCCCGTTCGAAGATTTCTCCGTCGATTGCCAGAGAATGCCAGACAACGGCCAGCTCGTCGTACCCATCGAACTCATGGAGGTCTTCGAGACCGATCGCATCGGCTATTACGTCTCGGCCTATAACCGCACTGAAGAGGTACTCGAGGGCACGACCTTATTGACGTTTGCGGCGGCCTGGAGCGACTGCCCTGGCGACGCCGCGTTGTACACTCGGCGCCGACTCGTTTTTGATGCGCTATCCTCGCTCATCGCGACTGGCGTGGTGGTCGGCCGACCGAGCCGGCGGATCTTTGGCGCGCTACTGCGCTTTGGAATCGTCACCTTCCGATGAGGGTCCAATGATTTGTACTCGCGTAGCAAGAGCAGTAGCTGCACGCCCTCAACTCGCTGGAACCACGGGCGTTCTGGACTTTTCTCTCGTGGCACCATGAGAACCGGCGGTCGCGTTCCGAAAACAGCATGATTCTGGCATGCGCGCTCGAACGTCCCTACGACACCCAGTGCAACGCCCCCGAATTGTGCTAGCTCGTGATTCTGCTATCGTGAAGGCGCCCCATGCAATCAAAGTGCGAATCATGAATCCACCATACGCCGCCAAATCTGCGGTCATTTCGCTCGGTGCGCGCCTGATCGTCGCGGTGCTCTGCCTCGGAATGGTCTCCTGTACAGCCTTCCGTGAAATCGATTTCACGATTCCCGTCGAGCCAGATCCAGATCTTGGCGTCTCCGGTGATGCGGCCGGCGATATGGGGTCAGATGGTGCCGATATGCCCTCAGATACAAGGCCCGCGCTCGATGTTGCCTGCACGGCAGCCAGCGACGAGGCTCTCTGCGATATGCTGGGCAAAGAGTGTGGCGTCTTCGAGTTTGTAGATTCTTGCAACACCGATCGAACTATCGAATGCGGCGGCTGTGAATCTCCCCAGCAGTGTGGCGCACTCGAAGCCAACGTATGTGGGTGCGCTCCTGAGCAATTTTGTGAAGACGCTTCGGCCGAGTGCGGCACCATCGATGTGGACGGGTGCCCCGAGCCCATCGAATGCGGCTCATGCGCCCCCCCCGAGGTCTGTGGCGCAGTGCAGCCGAATCAGTGTGACTGCCCGGCGGACGGCGACTTGTGCGCAGAAATCGGGCTGGAGTGCGAAGTCGTGGATGTTTCGCCTCTCTGTTCGGATCGTGACTCGGTGGATTGCGGTACGTGCGCATCGTCGAACGACGTCTGCAATAACCGGCTCTGCTGCGAGCCGCTGAGTGACCAGGAACTCTGCGAGCGTGACGCTCGATGTTCGGGGACCGCCACGGTCGAAGACAATTGTGGCCAGATGCGAAGCGTCCGCTGCACCTCTTGCACGGCCAGCGGAACCTATTGCCTCTCCGGCACTTGCGTGCCGAATTGCAACTTGGATGATGATTGCCCGCCAGCGAGAGTTTGCATTAGCGGCGAGTGCGTCTGGAACTCCTCCGATCCTTGCTCGGGCGTCAACTGCCCGTTCGGCAGTGTCTGCGTAGCCGGCTCTTGTTTCGAAGACTGCGACGGAGCCTGTGCGAACAAAGAATGCGGAACCGTCAATAACACCTGCTTCGATAGCCCGGAGTCCTGTGGAACCTGCCCGAACGGTTTCATCTGCCGAGATTTCCAGTGCTGTGTCGATGAAAACAATGCTGAATTCTGCAGCCGCAATGGTGCCGTTTGTGGGGAGCTAACCGAGACCGACCTGTGCGGTGATGTCAGAACCGTGATGTGTGGCAGCTCCTGCCCTACAGGTGAGGTCTGCGACGAAAACCAGTGTTGCAGTCCCGAAAGCGATTCAGCATTTTGTTCACGAGTTGAAGGATGCGGGGGGCTCGTAACGGCCGAAGACAATTGCGGTCAGAGTCGCTCGGTCACCTGCGGGTCGTGCTCCCTCGCGAATCAGGTCTGCTACGAAGACCGCTGCTGCACCCCCGAAGACAACGCGCAGTTCTGTGCGCGTGTCGGTGCCTGCAACACAACAATAACCCAGGCAGATAACTGCGGGACTGTCAGAACCGTGACCTGCGGCTCGTGCGCGCAGGGTCAGTTCTGC
>CAYFTY010000804.1:0-2675 GCA_964346045.1 uncultured Bradymonadales bacterium
GTAGCTCATATTCACAACCTATGTGGTGTCGATCACCGACGGCGTGAATATGAGCTACTTGGATCACTTCACGCCCTACACCGGAGGTCTGGGTGGCGGCGCAGAGCCCTATAATGCGGCCAATATCCACGCGATCGAGTTCGTGCCTCTGCTCGTTCGCGATTCGGCATTCACTCCGGCCCTCGATTTCGACGGGCAGAACGATTTCGACAAATTCGATGCGGCCGCCCAGTTCACGCCCGGTGCGACACTCGAAAATTGGTCGCGCACGGCGGTCGTGGCCGACGAGCGATACGTCTATCTCGTGCAGGTTTCACGCGCATTCGAAGAGTCCGTTCCAGCATGGAACGTCTATATCGGGCCGCCCGGTATCAGTGATGGCATCGAGTACAGCGGCCAGACGCCACGTTTGCCGATCGATGCGCGCTGGTTGATTTCGGCGCGTCCGATGAACGACACCTCGGATCCCTGGAATGGTATCTGGGAGCGTGACGCGGCGGCGGGCGAGTACCAGCGAATCGCTCGTCTCGAGCCTCGAGTCGACTACTGGCTCTCGGCCGACCAGCACACGATGTCGGTGCGGATCCCGCGTGCGCTCTTCGAAGGCACCGAGAACCTCTGGATGGTTAGCCACGTGGTCTGGGCACAACCCGCCAACGAGTGGAAAGAGGTCTTCCCGGCCGGCCACACGCCGTGGGCCGACGGCGGCGCGGCGCATCCGCTCAACCTACCGTGAGGCTCACGCAGGTAGCGGGCCAGGAGAGCCCCAGGCGCCATCTCTCGAAATATGGCCCCATCCCGCCTTCGCCCAGGGGGCATTCGCGTTTCGACAAACTCCAGAAGCGCAGCACGTTCATGGGGGTGGAGCACTGCCGTCGACCATCGCAGAAGTCTTTATCACACCGATTTTTCGCATTCCCAGAATGTTGCGGAAAGCATAGAATCGGGTCTCTATTCAAAGACTTTGGAGCGGGGACAAGACCATGTTTGAAGGTGGAAGTGAAAATCCAACCATCTACGCCGTGACGCATCTGGGCAAACCAACTACGACTCTCGGCTATCTCGAGATTGTCGCAGTCGACGATGGATCGCGTATCGAGGCAAAGTTCTTGAGTGGCGTGGGATGGCCGATTGGTGTGCCCCACAATACAGGGGTTGTTTTCGAGCGCGTCACCGATGTGCCCGACGGCAATTTCGATGAAGAACATTCGAGCGTCATCGACGGCCCCTCGAGCGCATTCCAGGCGAAACACCAAATCCCCGACGGCGGCTACGAGATCGGCAAATGGCAGCAAGACGGCTGGAAGCAAATCGGGCTGATGCTAAATGAGGACGCGCCCGAGCAGACGACTCAACTCGGAAAATTGGGAGATGAATTTCCGATACCGATGTCGATAGGCAAAAAAATACGAATCACCCGGCGAAGCGACATCACGACAACCCGGGAACTCCTCGACGCGCTGAACCACGATTTGGGCAATCAATGGACGGGCTTCGAGTATCGCGAGACCTACTCGAGCGACGAGACCTGAGGGCTGCCTTCAACGTCGATAAGCCGGCTCGAGCGAGTCTCGTTCATCCAGCGAAATGAGCTCGAAACGAAGGCCGTGTTCATCTTCGTCGACGAGCTCGAGTGCTTCGCGGGTGAGTTTTTCTTGCAGCTCGTCGGCTGCGCAACGACTCGCGAGTATCAATGCCTGCGCACGAAGACGCGGCGCGGGTATCGAGGTTGCCTTCTGGTGAATCTCGTGGATTTCTGCGGCTTCGGGTTTTTGCGGGGCGAGGAAGAAGAGAAAGGCCTCGAGCAATATGGCACCTGCTTCGAAACCCGATGAAACCCACCCTTCGTGCGCCTCGCTGGCGAGTCGCCTCGCGTTGGCGATCGCTCCCTGACGCCATGCGATCGCCGCCTCGGTCATGGCCGATACGGAGATTGCCCAGCGCTTTCCGGTCAGTCGCGCCGCATGCACGTATTCTTCGTCGAATTCCTGGTCGCGTCGCAGCCGGTAGAGCACCATTCGCCGCCATGACTCGAGCTTGATGCGGTATTCGGTGGCACCGAGTTCAGCCGCGAACTCGAGTGCGTCCTCGGTCAATCGCAGGGCACGTTCGTAGTCGAGGCTATCAGGCGCAAATTGAGCTGCGCTCATGAGCCGCGAAAGACGCGCGGTAGGCCGGATTGCTTTATCGGCCGCGGTGAGCATCTGATCGGTGGCGCGTTCAAAATCGAATGCCTCGGCTGCGACGTACGCTTCGAGCATCTCGACAATGCCTTCGCAACGTGGGTCATCGAAACGTTTTGCAGCCGCCCGTGCACCTTCGACGACTTCTTGCAGATACTCACGTCCTCGAAACCGTGCAGCGGTGGCCCGATATACGTGGCGTTGCATCTCGAAATCGGGGTCGTCGAAAGGCAGCATCGAGCCGAGCTTTTCGAAGTGCTCGAATCGTGCGCCTCGCAGCATTTGGCGCACCGATTCGACCAGTCGTAGATAGGGTGCGCGTCGGTCGTGATGAGCAAAGAGCACCGCCTCGATCGACTCGGGGTTCTGGATCCAGAGGGCCTGGCGTGCCCACGCTTCGAGTATCCGGTCGCGTTCCGATTCCGAGCCCGCCGAGGCGAGGGCTCCTTCGGCCTCCTGAAGTAGCGCTGCTGCGGCCTCGGGGCGCCCCGA
>CAYFTY010000805.1:0-2674 GCA_964346045.1 uncultured Bradymonadales bacterium
GGTCGACAAGCTCGCTTCGGGCTGGTCGGGAGATCCTGAAGCGGCACTTCTCGAGGTCCTCGACCCCGAGCAGAATTCGACCTTCCAGGACCATTTCCTCGAGGTTCCCTTCGACCTCTCGCGGGTGCTCTTCATCTGCACGGCGAATAATCTCGAAAGTCTCTCGGCACCGCTGCGCGACCGCCTCGAGATCATCGAAGTCGCTGGCTACACGGTCGAAGAGAAGGCCAAGATTGCCCGCAACCATCTGGTTCCGCGGCAGCGGGCCGAGCATGGTATCGCGCCTGACGCGCTCGAATTCACCGATGATGCCCTCGACAAGATTGTCTCGGGATATACGCGAGAGGCGGGCGTGCGACAGTTGCAGCGTCTGATCACCAAGGTCTGCCGCGCTGTCGCTCTGCGGCTCGTCAAAGAGAAAGGCGATCAGAATATCGTCGTCGACGTCGATGAGGTCGCCGAATATCTGGGCAAGCAGCGCTTCTTCAGCGAGGTTGCCGGGCGAACCTCTGTGCCTGGAGTCGCAACCGGGCTGGCCTGGACGCCTGTTGGTGGCGATATCCTCTTTGTCGAAACCTCGAAGATGCCGGGCAAAGGACAGGTGAAAATCACCGGTCAGCTCGGGGATGTCATGCAGGAGTCGGCACACGCCGCGATGTCATACGTGCGTTCGCATTCAGACGAACTGGGCGTCGACGCCGAATTTCTGAAGGAGAATGACCTGCATATCCACGTCCCGGCCGGTGCCGTCCCCAAAGACGGCCCCTCGGCAGGCGTCACGATGTTCACGGCACTGGCGTCGTTGATGACCGACCGCCGCGTACGTTCGGACACGGCGATGACGGGTGAGTGCACGCTGCGCGGAAGGGTGCTGCCGGTCGGAGGTATCAAGGCCAAAGTGCTCGCCGCGCATCGTGCCGGCATCGAGCGCGTCATCTTGCCCGAGCGAAACCTTCGCGATCTCGATGAGGTACCCGAAGAGGTCCTCGCCGACCTCGAGATCATCAGTGTCACCGACATGTCCGAGGCTCTCGAGAATGCTCTCGAGCCGACGGGGCCCGGGCTCGATCTCAGGCGCCCAAGCGCGCCCGAGTCGATTCCGGCCGTGTGATTAATTCTCGATATCGACGATGACGCGGTCGTCGAGCGGAAACCACCCACCCCCGCCGGTCGACCGCATTCTCACCCACCAGAGGCTCTCACGAGGCTGATAGATCGCGGCCCTCGTGGGAGCCTGAAATACTCCTTCGTAATGCTCTTGATCCGGGCAGAGGGCTTCGACCTTCATGCCCTTGACCTCGAGAATGCAGAGCCCCTGGCCCGAGTAGTGGTAGAGCTTGATTTTGGTGCCTGGCCCGATCTCGCGGCTGAAGAGGTCACCGCCGGTGCGATAATCATCGCTCCATCGATATCCCTCGACGAGTACGGGCTTTTTGACTCGCCATACCGACGGGGCAAAGACCGCGACCGCCGTGTTGGTCCAGATGATCTCCTCGCCGTTGTCGACCCGTAGCGTATCGATGACCTCGCCGTTGAGGGTTGGTTTGTCGACGAGCCCCAGGGTCGTGCGCTTTCCGCCCCATGTGAGCTTGAAAGTGTTCCCCTCTTCATTGAAGGGCCAGCCCGTGACCGTCATGAGGGCTTCGGGCTGGTCGTTTCGGGTGACGGTGCGCGAGCCTAATTTGATATTGGTGGCTCGCGCCGAAGGTGCATTTTCTTCGGTGGGCGGCGGCTCGCCGACGACCTCGTCGGCGGGGGTCGAGCAAGCAAGCGCAAAAATCGCGATCAAAGAGACGAGTATGCCACGCATAGTAGGTCCTGATGGAGTTGTTCGGAGGATAACCCGAGGGCGGCTCCAGGTCTACGCGTCACGCATCAGTTCATCGTGCTTCGAATGCGATGCGCATGGCGCAGCTCGGCGAGTACCACGGCATGATCGGGCGCGTCGGGAGCGCGCGCGAGATACTCTTCGAGATCTGAGATTCCGCCCGTGAGATTTTGTGCCTCGAGGCGCATGAGCCCGCGGTCTCGGTATTCGATCGTCTCATCCGGCCCCCACGAGAGGATCAGTCCAGACATCACGATGGCATCTTCGAGCTCGGCCGATCGGGCAAAGACGTTTTTGAGATTTCGAAAGACTCGCACCACGATCTCGCGTTTGGAGACCGTATGGAGAAACGATGGTTTGAAGGGCAGGCGACCGTCAGTGATGCGCTCGAGGAGTCTGCGACACCCGCTCGTATTCATGACCGCGCCCTCGTGAAAGGGATCGATATAGGTGTCGATCGCATCATCCGCGCATAATAGAAAATGAAAGGGGAAGCCGACGCCCGAAAGCTCGATGCCGGCGCGTCTGGCCACTTCGATGTAGATGATGCTCAATGTGATCGGGATGCCGAGATATCGATCGAGGACATCGTTCACATACGAGTTGCGGGGATCGTAATAATCGGCCGCGTTGCCCTCGAACCCGCATTCTTTGGACATGAACTCCGAGAGTTTTTTCACCCGCTCACGTTCGGAATCCGCCGCCGAGAGGCGTGACGAAAACTGATCGGCCAGAATGTCGAGGCGGTGCAGATAAAGCCCGAGATCCAGATGTGGATACTCGAGCTTCGAGAGCCAGAGGAGAGTCAAGGCGAGATCGATCTCGGCATCGGGCACTCGTGATAGC
>CAYFTY010000806.1:0-2673 GCA_964346045.1 uncultured Bradymonadales bacterium
GGTCGCATGCGCTTCATCAAATTGCTCAAAAACCGCGGTATCGAACAGCCTCGGCTGAAGTTTTTGTCGCCGTTTAAGATCGGACGCGAGGAGCGCCGTGATGAGGGCTATCAAGAGTATGAAAGGCTCGTCGAAGGAGACCTCATCGAGGGCGAAGAAGAGTTGCTGCAGTGCTCGGGCTGCCGCATGGTGACGGCCAAGGGCGTCTACCCCTGCCCGATCTTGATCGAAGTCGAGGAAGCACGCATGGGCGACCGACTCGAGGATGGTCTCGAGGATATCAAGCTCGACCATCCCGCCTGCTACACATGTCACGTTGAAGGAGTCACATGCCGGACGTGACCTACGCCGTATTCGGGGGCGTCTACAACAATCATCTCAGTCTGGAAGCGACTCTGAGGGATGCGCGCCAAGCCGGGGCCGAGCATATTTTCTGTCTCGGTGACATCGGTGGGTTTGGTCCCAGTCCAGACCGTGTCTTTCCTCACCTGCGCGGCGCAGCGGACGTATCGGTGATGCAGGGGAATTACGATCACAGCATCGGCAATCGGCTCGATGATTGTGCCTGCGGCTACACGGACCCGCGCGACAATCATTTTGCCCAGATCAGTTATGATTACACGCTCGAGCACACATCGAGCGACAATAAAGACTGGCTGCGTGATCTGCCGACGGAGTTTCGCCACGAATGGGGCGGCACGCAGATTCTGATGGCGCACGGCTCGTCCCGCAAGGTCAATGAGTTCATGTGGGAGAGCACCTGCCCCGACGGATTTTTGCGCTACCTTCTCGATGAGGCCGAATGCGACCTTCTTTTTGTGACGCACACCGGAATTCCATGGACGCGAGAGCTTCCGGATGGCCGCAGGGTCGTCAATGTCGGTGTGATTGGGCGTCCCCCAAACGATGGAACCACCCTCGTCGACTATGTGCTCGTGCACGTGAGTGAGGATCGCGTGGAGATTGAGCCACGGCGCGTTTCGTATGACCACGAGGCGATCGCTGAGGAGATGCGCAGCGAAGGTCTTCCCGAGGAATTCGTCGAGACGATTCTGACCGGATGGTGGACGACATGTCTCGAGATTTTGCCCGCTCGCGAACGCGCTCGCGGCATATATTGAGAGATCGGGTAGAAAACTGGCGCGTATCCTACATCGGCGTATAATGACTTCAAGACACGGAAGTCTACCACATCATCAAGTGGCGCTCGCGCAGGACTGGTGCCGACTCGTACGGAACTCACGATGAGACGATCGAAGGACTTTGCAGATCATGTCGCGTCAGGGTTGGGGATCGCTTTGCTCACGATGCTCGCTTTGCCGAGCGCGATGGCACAGTCTTTACCTCCCAAGACGGTTGGAGAAGAAATTCCTGTCGAACCCTCGGTAGATGCACGAGCACTTGCCCAGGCAAGCCCGAAAAGCACCGAACCCCAAAAATCACCCGCCACCGCGCCGGACGCGTACTCGATCATTGCCACTGCGCTCGAATCGGCTGAAATGACCTCTTCGAGCTTCGACGCGGTCGCTCCCGGGATCGAAGTCAGTCTCCCGGTGGCGCATAATGCGCTTGCAAATGCAGTCGGTGTCTCTCGCGCTCAGGCTGACGAAACGGCCGAAGAATCCGAGCTGGCATCGCGCCGTGCCGAATACGAAGCGTTTTTTGCGCACGCCGACAAACTCGTCTCGACCATCACATCGGATAGCCGCGACACCTTCTCGCGCATCATGCGTAGTCCTCGGATGAAGATGCCGTCGAGAGAAGGTCTCTTCGTCCTGCGGCCCTACATCGATGACCCACGGTGGATGGAGGCGATGCGCCAACTCGAGGACGACGATTGCTCGGAGTCACTCGCAACGCTGAAAAAGCTCTTTGGAGACGCCGGCGTGGGTGAAGATGCTGCACCTGGCGTCCGCTATGCCTATGCCCGCGTCCAGATGTGTGCCGGCGAGGCCAAAGAAGCCCGAGGGGTCCTCGCCGAACTGGCGTCTGGACAAGACGCGGTCGCCCATATCGCTCGATTGCGACTGGGGCAGAAACCAAAGGCCGGTAAAGATGCGTCGTACCGCGAAGGCAAGTACCTCTCGCAGAAGCTTTCGGCCGCCAAACGCAGTGCCAAAAAGGACTTCGAGGCAGCGCTGGCACAACTCGACGAATTGCATGACGAAATGACCTCGAGCTGGGACCGATACCGGGTTCGTCTGACGCAGGCCGAAATCTATGAGACCGCGGGGAAGATCGACGAGGCTGGCAATGCATACCTTGCGCTCTATCGGCGAACTCGCGGCTGGAAGGTGAATTCGGTCATCGAAGATCGTCTCGAGAACATCGAGCGGCGTCATAAGAAGAAATTCTTGAGCTACGGCGAACGCATCGACCGCATGCGCCATCTGATTTCGCGCGGGCGGTACAAGCAGGCTCGTCGCGTCTCGGTCGAAAACGCCAAGATTCGAGGAGTCAAAGGAAACGAGGTTCGAGGTTGGGCCCGCTATCGAAAAGCGCTGCAATACGAGCGTGAAAAGAAGAGAAATAAGGCTGTCGAGCTCTTCGAGTCTGCCAACGAATTGGTGCGGGACTCCGAGGTGAGGCCGCGTCTCTATTTCGGATGGGCGAGGGCGCTGAGACGCCTGGACCGAGACCGAGAGGCGATCGAACTCTATGGAAAGCTCTGCA
>CAYFTY010000807.1:0-2670 GCA_964346045.1 uncultured Bradymonadales bacterium
CACCAAGATCGAGGGACGCGTCGGGGTTGGAATCCCCCCCGCCATCTTCGTTCGGTGAGTTGGTATCGGTGAACGAAGCGAAGTCCGTGAAGGCGTCGAGGATGCTCGAAAGATCGCCCGTGGACGCTGCGTCGAGTGCACCGGCCGCGTCGCCTTCGACATCGACGAGGCTCGACCCGCCCAAAAATTCGTCGTCCTCACTGCAAGCTGAAACGAGCGTCGCACACACGAATACGCAGAGAAGCAATCTTTGTCGGATTTCCATATTTCGGAGTCTAATGAAACGTCCCGAAGAAGCCAGTCGGAATTCATGGTCTGGAGCGGGACGAGGCGGTACCGAAGCTCGACTTTCCGATGTCTGCGAGCTGCTCGAACATGTCGGTGAAATGGGATGGAAGCCCGCCGCACGACCATCGAATGGGAATCAATCGAGTTGCCCGTTGTCAAGGGAGCAGCGAGCGACACGTCGCAATCGACCCCGTGACACTCGCCGGTTGGGTATGATTACAAACCGATCACGGAGACTGGTCTGCCGTTGCCGCGGCTCGATCAGCAGGTTTCATCAGGTCTACGCGCGCGCCGGAGGGACCCTCGAATTCGAGGGTGGAGAACGACCAGGCCCCCGCTGACTTTTGAGCGACGACGTACAACGTTCCGTCGCCCTTCGGGCCAGATAGTGGCACCTAAATATTCGCGTCGCCGGCAGGACCACTTGTCTGAACACTGCCCATGATCATGAACCCTGCCTCGATCGGCTCGCCGAGAGCTTCCACAACGACAGGATTCGATTCCGCCCGTTCCATGGCCATCGTGTATGCATCCGATGACTTTACGACGCTCATCACGAAAGCAGTCACCGCGACCGCGAAAATTGCGATCATGACGATCGCCCCGCCACACCCTGCGACAATGCATCCGCCTACCTTCTTTTTGTTCTCCATGGTTTCCCCGATGTCGTGTATTTTTCCGTAGCGTCCCTTACGATTTGAGCATAGCCCTGCCACGTCTGCGAGTCGACCTGCGTAAGATTCCGTCGTCTTTCCTCGTAAAAAAGTGCCCTGCGAAACCAGTACCGGAAGACCTCCATTTCCAGACGGATTGAGGCGAAGCGCAATTCCGAGGCCTTCGGTAACCGACCGCATCATTTTGGGAGATTCCACCGTTCTCTTCTCTGTCCGAGATGAACAAAATCGAGTGGCGGCGCTTGCAATGAGCAGAGCATCCAGGCGGCATGTGTCTTGCGGAACAATCCGATCGTCAAGTTGTGGCGGCGCGAAAAGGACTTCCGGTATCGGTTTCGCTCGCCGCCCAAATTGTCGATTGACGACCCCTCGATCCAGTCGATAACGTGCTGTTTCAGGAACTTAAAAACTTAAACTTGGACGGAACACCGCTAACGACAGGATCTTCCATGTCTAGAATACCTCGTCTTGCGCCTTTGCCTCTTCTGTATTTTATTCTCGGATTCGGGTTGCTCGTCTCATGTGATGAAGTCGATGAGGCCCCGACCAGCGACCACGAAAAGGTGGTCGATTCGACGCCAGTCTTGCAGCAGGCTGCGCCGAAATCAGACGATGCGAGCGAGGCTCAGCCGAGATTCGACCTTTCTCAGGTCGTCAACAAAGTCCGTAGTTCGTTCCGCGCCACGACGGCTGGATTCGATGCCGCCGGAACGAGGTTTTCGGTCGAGGTCGTCGACGGCGCGTTTTCGTACCAGGTGTGGGCGCTGACCGAAGAAGACACCATTCGAAGTGCTCCGGCACGCTTCGAGACGCGCTCGGTTCGCCTCGGTGCTCGTGAGCTGGCAAAGGGCCACGAGACTCGACTCGTCGATCAGAACCGACTCGAAATCGACCGCGACGAAGTCGTCGAAATTCTCGAAAACTCGCGGGGCGGGCTCGAGCAGAGCTGGCGCTTCGATGCACGTCCCGAACCCGGAGACATCACCGTCGAAGTCGACGTCGAGGGTCAAGTATTCAACGCAACGGGGCAGTCCGGGCTCTACTTTTTGGATCCCGCGACCCGGCTCGGTTTGCGTTATAGCCACGCCATCTGGATCGATGCCGATGGCAACGAGACTCCGCTAAAGGCACGATGGAATGGGGATGTCATCGCGATGACAGTCCCCGCCGACGTCGTCCGCAACTCGAAGTTCCCGGCTGTGCTGGATCCCACGATCTCGCCTGAAATCGAACTCGAGGAGCCGACAGCAACCGAGCGCGAGTCCATCGATTCCGAGAGCCTCGCGCTCGCCAGCAATGGAACCGAGTATCTCGCAGTCTGGAGCGACCGACGAGGCACCAGCGCGGAGATCTTCGCAACTCGAATCGATGCATCGGGTACCATTCTCGATCCGGGTGGCGTGCAGGTGACCGATGAGCCGGCCTCCAACGAGACATCTCCGGACGTGGCGTGGGACGGGACCAACTACTTCGTCGTCTGGGACTCATTCCGTGGTTCTTCGCGAGACCTCTACGCCGCCAGAATCACAGGCGCGGGAGTCGTGCTCGACCCTGACGGCCTGCAGATCACGAGCAGTGCAGACAGCGAGTTGAATCCTTCGATCGCGTCGAGCGGCACACAGCTCTTCGTCGCCTGGCGGGACAATCGAACAGGCAACGCGGATATCTACGGTGCTCGAGTCGAGACGGACGGAACTGTGCTCGACAC
>CAYFTY010000808.1:0-2670 GCA_964346045.1 uncultured Bradymonadales bacterium
CATACACGTTCTTCCAGTCGAGGACGATGTGCTGTGCCATCGTTCGGCACATGATCTCGACCTGATCTTCTTCGGGGATCTCTCGGCCGAGGTCGTTGTAGGGCTTGGTCGCCTTGCGGAAGGCATCGGTGAAGCCGGGATTGTCGAAGTTGGCGAGCTTGAACTCGGCTCCTCCGCCGAACTCGATCCAGACGCCGCCGTGCTTTGCGTCCTTGTCGAGCCGAAAGTCGTTGATATCGAAACGAGGTGCAGACATTGCCTTCTCCTAGTCGGGTTAGGGTGGAGAGGTGATGACCCGACCACCACCTCCCCATGTGTGCCTAGTCGGGTTAGGCGGCCGCGAGGCGGGACACCTGGATCTGGTAAGTGCCCGCTGTGTTGACGAGGCCTTCGAACTCCGCCGAAGCGAAGATGTCCTGGTCGAGCCCGCCGGCGACGATCTCCATAGAGGTGTACTTAGCGCGCGGGATCGTCACGACATAGGTATTGCCGGCGGCATCCTGCGCGAGGAAGGACAGGGAGAACGTGGTCGCGGCTCGGAACTTGTCATAGAGCGCCGAGTTTTCAAAGTAGAGCTCGATGCTCCCAGTCAGAGCGATCCGGCCGGGCTCGACACCGATCAGGCCCAGCGTGCCCAGGGCCTCTTGTCGCCGGAGATGGTTGCCCACCGTCAGCGACAGCGAGTTGAAGTAGAACGTCGAGCCACCCGGATCTCCGTCGAAGACGATGGCAGCAATGTTGTCGACGGCATTGAGCACGGCGTTGGTGTTCGCCGCGTTCTCCGTCGCGCTGCCGAACTGGGACTCCGTCATCTGTGCGTCCTTCGCCATGACGGTGAAGGACGTCGTGAGAATCGAACCCGTCGCCAGCTCGAGCGTCCAGGAGCCGACACGGCACCCAGTGAGGTTCAGGTACTCGGGCGTGACGAGGTCGCTGAACTCTTTCTGGATCGTGTAGTGCTTTTTCGTCGTCCCGTTGCGCACGTAGTTGAGCGGCGTGACTGTCACGTCGTCGCCCGCGGCCTCGGTGGCGACGTCGGAAGTCGGCTGGATCGTGATCGAGTCCGCCGCGTCGATGGAAACGATCTGAGCGTAGAACGTCCCAGCCACCGAGAAGCCTTCGATCTTCAGAAACTGGCCGACCACCCACGACTGCGCGGTCAAGTCGGTTGTCACGGATCCGAGCTCCCAGGTGTTGGGCGTGCCAGTGGTCTTGGTGATCGAGATCTCCGAGTCGTCAGTAATCGTGTCACCCGTGGTCGCCCACGAGGAGAACATCACACCTTCGATGAGGAGGTCATAGGTCGCATAGGACCACTCACCGTTGATGTCTCCCGAACCCATCGACGACACCTGGATGGTATCCGGCGTCATCCGGTCCGAGCGGATTTCTTCCGACGTGATAAAGTCGGCGTTGTAGTTGAGGCTCTCGCTCGTGAAGCGCAGGGCATCGAGCGACGGCGAAGCAGGCGTCTCACCCCAGTTCGTCTCTTCGACAATCCGGAGAGCGACGCGATTGGACGTGCCGAAAGACATCGGTCTACTCCTTAGTTGAAGTCATCGAACTCGTAGGGCGCGACGACATTGACCTGGTACCATTTCCGTTCTGTTCCCGCTTGGCGAGCATACGGCGGTACCCTGAACCGCACGCCCGACGTGGCATCCTGCCACCCGCGGAAAATTGCTTTGATGGTGTCCGCGTATTCCACGGAGACACCTTCTCCATCACCTCGCGGGACGAAGATCTGAACCACAACCTGCCCAATGTGCCTTTCCCTGTTGTTCCCAGGATCGCCCATTGAGCGCCACTGAACGTCGGCATCTTCGATAACGAAACGAACCCAGGCAGTCTCCGGGATATCGAAGCGCTGGTTCGGCCATTGGACGGGCGTTGTCGATCCCCAACCCGTCGCAAACCGTTGCCGAAGCGCTGCGTGTGCTGCTTCAAGGGTCATCGGATTACCTGCCCACCGTACTTGGCTGCGATTGCGTTCAGGTTCTTGTCGACCATGCCTGAGGGCGCTTGCTTCGACCACCCATTCTCAAGAGGCAGGATATAGGGTAGGTTGTTGGTCAGCCAAGCCAGTTGACCGAGCTTGACGCCCATCGCCATGCCTGTCGCAGCAGCAACGGAACCACCACCTGACGGGTCGTAGTTTTCATCGTTGCGAGCGCTCGAAGGCTCGCCAATCGACGGGTACCAGTTCCCTCGAGCTCGCCCAGTGTCTACGGGCGTGCTGAGAACCACGCGAGTGTCCAAGTCGATGATGATCTTGCGGACGATCATCTGCGCTTGCTCGCGGGTCACGCGCCCAAACTTCTTGAGGTCGATGGCGAACTCACGTGCCGACATTCCCCTAGGCATTCTGCACCCCCATCTTATAGATGACGGGAGTGCCACTTGGTGCCACAAGCTTGATGTCCAGCACGGTGAAGCTGTCACTCGCGATCTCAATGACGTCGTCTGCAGCCGGTTCAACGCCAGCAGCCGCGAGCTCTTTCGCGCTAACCAGAAACAGCTCGGAAAACGCCTCGGCTGCTTCGTCAGACGAGATCGCCCCCTGTGTCGTCCCGACTCGTGCGACAGGCAAGCGCAAGAGCTTGACGCTCGTCTCGACTGGTGAACCCGCGGTGGTCTTGCCCGTGGCGTTATCGTAGGAAGCGGCGGGGT
>CAYFTY010000809.1:0-2663 GCA_964346045.1 uncultured Bradymonadales bacterium
GGAAGACCCTCGAGCGCCTCGCCCAGGAGGGTGGAGATATTAAGCGCTCGCAGCGAAACGTCGCCGTGAGCATCGACCGCATCGCCGATAATTGCATGGCTGCGGTCGGTCAAAGCGATCGAAATCTCGCGTTACACAGCATTCGTACCATCGAAACCCTGCTCGTCGTCTACATCGACCAGAAAAAAGAACTTCCCGAGGCCTGGAACGATGTCGAGTGGGATTTCTTTGGAACGCTGGCCCAGGAATTCGTCGATGAGATCGTTTCGAGCGGGACATGGCTCGAGGCCAAAGGGTTTATGGAGTTCGAACGTATTTTGCGGCGTTCGATCGCCGAGATGAGCGAGGTCGTGAGCCAACTCGCGCGCTCGACGCGTGTCGTCGGAGCCGAGGCGCTCGACCGCGAAGAGCCCGAGGTCGTCGAGCTCGTCGTCCGTTTTTTCAATACCTATATCCGGCATGGGCTCAACCATCGTGACGTCCGCGCGGTCTACAATATTCTCTACGAATACCGGCGGCTCGCGCTTGCC
Organism: uncultured Bradymonadales bacterium; assembly: GCA_964346045.1. GTDB lineage: Bacteria > Myxococcota_A > Bradymonadia > Bradymonadales > Bradymonadaceae > CAYFTY01. The sequence continues at coordinate 531 of CAYFTY010000809.1, forward strand.
GTGACTCAGGCCGACCCCGACCTCACGCGACGCATCGTCGAACACCTCGTCTACTATGGACGCACCGCCAACGAGATGGGGTTGCCATTCGTCGCCGTGACGGTCGCCCACGACGTGCGCGTGATCTGCCAGAACGCCGAGGCGCGGGCCGAGGTTGATCAGCCCCGCCTGCTCAGTCTCTTCCTCAAGCTCGACCAGCCCGTCGAGGCCAAGACGGCCGAGGTGGCATTGATTGGCGTGCGAAAAGCCCAGTCGATTCTGGGGGCCTATTATCTGAGCAGAAAAGAAAGCGAGCTGGCTTCGATGATTCGACAGGATATGTCCCACGAGAGTCCGCGGCGCCTCGAGACGATCCGCGATGAGATCCTCGATGTCGAAGAGCGAAAATTCTGGGAGATCACCGACCGCGGCCATAATTTCGACTTCGTCGAAGAAGAACTACGGCCGTTCGTGGACGAGTTCTTCGACCCTCTTCTCGAGCCTTCAGGTCTGCACCGAGACGCGGAACCAGTGCCCTAACCAGTCTTCAGGAAGACACATCAACTCGCGATCGAAAAGCACCTCAAAAAAGAATTCGAGCTCGTTCTCGCCCTCGAATTCTCGCAGGATCACAGGGTCGAGTCGTGCGGTGACCTGCAGCCTGAATTCTTCGACGCGCTGTGGTGCCAGCTCTTCGCTCGAGATGATGCGAAGTGTTTTGGCATCTGCGCCGTTCCCCAGCCGCGCTCGGATCTTCCAATCCGCGACATGCTCGAGAATGTTGAAGGCGAATTCGCTCGCTTTGAATCGTTCGCCACGCTGCTCGAGTGCAGCTGTAATGATGGGAGTGCCGCCCTCGTTGGTGATGTTGGCTCCGCCGACCAGTCGCAACGACGGGTGATTGGCGGCGCTGAGCGGCAGCGTCGGGAAATTCACTTTGCTGGTCTCGAATGGAAAGGCCAGCCAGCCGGACCCAAAGCCTTCTCCGGTGTGAAGAATGGCCACGAACTCTTCGTCGGAGAACATCGAGTATCCCAGCATCGCGACGCCGCGCCCGATGCCCTGCTCGATACGAGAGATCACGCGCATCGAGGTCTCTGCGTCCCGAAATGACTGAAAAACGATATGCTGAGGCTGACTCACGAGGCGACGCACGACTGCACCATCCGTCGCCACGATCTCGGGGCGATAGGTCTTCCACGCGTTCCGGTCCTCATGACGCCGCCACATGAAATGCTTGAACCGGTCCGAGTCTTTTTGCTTTCCCATACTCAAAGCGTTCTCTGCTTCCATCGAGGCATCATCTTACGTAATGACCTCGGAACGCACTAGGCTCATCTCGGTCTGCTCAACGTAGCGGTACCGCAAGCCTGGCGGGATGATCGGCGCAGCGCCATTCGACGATTTTCTCACGTCCCCGTGCGTCGCCGGCTACCTGGTAGGGCAGTCCGTCGTCGAGAAACTCGCAGCGTACGTCCTTGCACAGAAAATTCAGGTATTTGCCCGGCTCGAGCTCACCCTTCCAGAATCTGTGCAGGTGGGTCACGATCCAGCTCACCGAGCCGTGGAACGTGCGCATCTCAAAGAACCCGGGCTTTTCGGTACAGTGGGGAAACATGCGGATTCTGAAGCCCCAGTAGGGAATCGAGCCGACCCCACAGACGCGTGTCGGTCCCTCATAGAGGACATCGCCGGCTTCGAAAGATTCGAGCACGTCGCCGTGGTCGTCGATGAGATAGGCTTCGTCATGGGAGACAAAACGCACCTGTGAGATGCCCTCTTTGATCGCACCGGGCACCGAACGTGTGGCCACGGCCAGCGCGTAGCCTCCCAGACCGGTGACGTAGTTCTCGAGAGCGGTCGAGCGCACAGCGTCTTTGAGCGCATCGTAATCGTTCAAAATCAGTGCGTCCCAGCCAAAGCCTGCAAACGGGAACAGGCCCTCAGCGCTCTCGATCATATCGACCGAATAGACGGTCAGTGGTTTGCCGGCTTTGAGGGCGCGCAGGTCTTCGACAATCGGCCCTGATCCCACGTACGAGGCGAGCGCGTTTCCGGTTCCCATCCTCAGGACACCGACGATGGGAGCGTCGTCACGGTCGATCTCTGCGTTGCGAATGCGCTTTTCGATGGCGTTGATCAGGTAGACGATCG
>CAYFTY010000810.1:0-2660 GCA_964346045.1 uncultured Bradymonadales bacterium
TCTGGCGATCGACGGCGGCGCGCTCGCGACGGATCCCGCCGCCATCCGCTGGGCGCGACGTCGCATCTTTGATGCCCGGCTCGATCTCGACGTCGCCCTCGTCAATGAGCTTTTGTTTGCGCTTCACCAGAAGCTCTCGAAACGATTCGATGTCTTTTTCGTCCATGATTCAGTCCCCAAACGAAAAAGGCGACCCTTGCGGGGTCGCCATTCGGCTCAGGTGCGGCGCGTCGCCGTCACTTGGTCTTTTTCAGCTCCATCAGAATCATCTTGACGACGGACTTGAGCGTTTCGAAAACACCCGGTCCATCGGGTGCGACCGCGCATGCTTCGAAATCCGGATATTTGCCGTCGGGATTCAGGTCCTCGCGCAGCTCTTCGACCGGCATCGCGGTCGGGAGGTCGCGCTTGTTGTACTGAATGACAAACGGGATCTTATCGATATCGTAGCCGTACGCCTCGAGATTTTCTTTGAGGTCTTCCATCGAGATGATGTTGGCTTCTTTGCGAGCGCGCTGCGAGTCTGCCACGAAGATCACGCCGTCGGCGCCTTTCATGATGAGCTTACGACTCGCGCTGTAGAAGAGCTGCCCCGGCACCGAGTAGAGGTGCAGACGCGTCTTGAACCCGCGGATGGCAGGCAGACTCAGCGGCAGGAAGTCAAAGAAGAGTGTTCGCTCTTGTTTGGTCTCCAGACTAATGAGTTTGCCGCGTGCGTCGGGGTTCGTCCCCGAGTAGATGAATTTAATATTCGTCGTTTTCCCGCACAGACCGGGGCCATAGTAGACGATCTTGAGGATGATCTCCCGTTGTGCGTAATTGATGAACGACATCTATCTTCCCGTCACCAGTGAGGAGCGCGATCGACGCTTATGAGTGGGACAAGCGCCGCGACCTTAGCAGCCTATATAGCACGCGCAAGTCATCTGTCACGCAAATTCTCGTTTCCGAGCACATTCGGAGCGTCATGAAGGGCCCGGATGCACGTGATGTTGATGCTTCAGCGATACGAAATAAACTGCAGGCATCTTAAAACGATCTTGTGTGAACGGACAACGTAAATATTGAATCGGCGGCCACGATTCGGACGATTCACAAAAAAGGCCCGCTCTAGCGGACCCGAAATACACGATTCGATGAGATCGTCACCTAAAAGGCGTCATTGAAGAGGCTGTCGATATCGTCGTCGGTGATCTCTCCGAAAATATCCATGGCCTGATTCGAGGCTTCGTCGCTTTTGGAGCGAACCGATTCCAAGATCCGGTTCATGTCTTCGTAGGCTCGCTTGACGCGAAGCCGAACGAGTCCGAGCGACGACCGCTCGTCGAAGATCACGAGAAGGATCATCAAATCGCCGATGACCGAGACATGCAGGTGGTTGCGCGTGCCTTCGTGGAAATGTACTGGAAATTCTTCTTCGCCGAGCATCTGAGCGAGGCCGCCCGTAGCTGCCGTTGAACCCGCTGCCAGTGATGCCAGTCCCGTGGTGTCGATCCCGGTCGTCTCCCCCGTCGCTGTGATGAGCTGTCCATCTTTGTCGACGATGAAGATGGCTTTGGCCAGCGCGTCACGGACCAGCCGTTCACATACCTCGGTGAACGCGCGCTGTTCTTCCTCGAAGATCGCCATCTGTGATGACATACTCGGTCTCCTGCGTCACCTCTTACGAGGCTGGGAATCACCTGCGTGGCAAGGACTATCCTTCTCAACGAAAGATTAGCACAGGTTCTCATTCGTGCGCAATCGATGCATGAGTAAGACGCCCCGCAGCTCGAGTGTATTCATTTCTATTGCCAGCGACCCGCCCGAAACGCCCGAATCTCCTCGAATTCACAGCACGATCGTCCTTCGCCGACTTGCTATCGAATCCCGCGAAACGTATAAGAGACGCGCGTTCTTGCCCCGAGACTTTCGAAGGAGTTCATCGTGAAAGGCAATATGAATAATATCGTGCGCCAGGCCCAGCGAATGCAGTCGCAGATCGCCAAGGTTCAGGAAGAAATCGCCGAGAAAAAGGTCGAAGCTTCGACCGGCGGGGGCGTCGTGACTGCGGTCGTCAACGGCAAGAGCGAGCTCCTCGAGCTCAAGATCGACCGCGAAGTCGTCGATCCCGATGATGTTGAGATCCTCGAAGAAATGATCATCGGCGCCGTCAACCAGGCCATGAAGACTGCCTCGGACATGATGAATGATGAGGTCGAGAAGATTACCGGTGGATTGAATATCCCTGGTCTCTTCTAATTCTGAGGTGGTCTTGCAGACCGACGACCCCATCACAAATCTGATCAACGCGTTCGCGCGGCTACCAGGCATCGGCGAACGAACGGCCTCGCGCCTTGCGTTCTACGTACTGAACCAGCCCGACGACCTCGCTGAAGACCTCTCTTCGGCGCTTCTACGGGTGCGTGACGAAGTCGGCCTGTGCTCCCGATGCTGCAATCTGACGCAGGGCGAACTGTGCCCAATCTGCAAGGATCACAAACGGGATGCAAAGCTGGTCTGTGTCGTCGAATCAACTCCTGATCTGAGGGCCGTCGAGCGCACCGGCGAATTCCGAGGATCCTATCACGTGCTCCACGGCCTGATCTCACCGCTCGAAGGCATAGGCCCCGATGACATCCATGTGCGCGAGTTACTCGCGCGGGTGCAGGGCGGCGACG
>CAYFTY010000811.1:0-2656 GCA_964346045.1 uncultured Bradymonadales bacterium
GGCCCGCATCGATTCCGATCACGCGAGTGACTACCAGGCCAACTCCGAGAAATTCATCGCGCAGCTCGAGAGTGCGGCGAACAGAGAAGCAGAGCGGTTCAAGAAGCTCGATCCCAAAAAGCGACAGGTCATCAGCTACCACGACTCGCTGATCTATCTCTACGATTGGCTCGCCCTCGAGCAATTAATCACGGTCGAGCCGCGACCCGGGATTGCACCGAACCCTGGGCATGTCGCCAGGGTTCTGAACACGATGCGCTCGAAGCACGCAAACGTTATCGTCCAGGAGGCATATTACCCGACCAAGACCAGCAAGACGCTCGCCCGGATGGCAAAGGGGGAGGTTGCGGTCATTCCCGGAGGCACCAACTTTCAGGGCGGCGAGACCTACATCGAGCGGATCGAACGAACCGCCAGGGAGATCTACGATGCGATCAAATAACGGATTCGCCGCGCTACTCTGCGCATGTCTACTGCTTGCTACCAACGGCTGCGCCCTCGACGACGGAGATCCGTGGGGACGCGCTCATTTCGACCTATCGGCGAGCTTCGATGCAGCACCACGGCTCGACGAAGGACGCTTGAAGACGAGCAAGAATTACGTGGTCGAACTCGACGACGTTGCGCTCGCGTTCGTCACGATCGACCTCGCGCTGCGCGCCGAAGACACTGTGGTGAACTTCGATCCGGCCGATCCGCCCGAGGGCTATAGCCTGTGCCACAACGGTCACTGCCATGCCGATTCGGGTGAGCTCGTCGATTACGAAGACATCTCGGCCGAGCTCGCAGGCGGACAGACATCGGCCGGAGGAGTCGTGCAGGCGATCGATTCCGAAGTCGGACTCGATACGGGCGACGTGGTGGACGTACCACTCGACGATTGTTCCAACGATTGCCAGCTCGAGAGAGGCCTCTTGAATACCGTCACCCTCGAGGTTCGAAGCTTGCGCATCAGCGGACGCGCTTTCGACACGACTGAACAACAACGACTGCCCGAGGAGGGTGTCGCGTTCGAGACAGTCATTCCTCTCAATCTCGAATTCACCCGGGTCGTCGAAGGAAGGATCGCCGACGGAGAACCGGTCGACGTGAATCTTCTGGTACGCCTCGAACTGACAGAAAAAATGCTCGACCCCGTCGAGTTTGGTCCCGCTGCAGAATCAGCACTTCAAGACCCCGGCGTTGCCGCGAGCATCGCCGAAACCATCGAAGAAGAATCCAATTTCACTGTGCGCATTTCGCGATGAACAAGGAGTAACAACATGAAGAAGACTATCTTTTTTACACTCGTACTTTCGCTCTTCGCGTTTGGATGTGGAGACGATCACGATCATGAGGAGAACAACCACAACCACGAAAACAACGAAGAATTCAATCCCGAAGAAGAAGGCTGTGAGCATATGGCAGAAGGTCCATTCGCCGACGCGGCAACGGGTGAGAGCATCGCCGTCGAACACACACGGGTGAACGTGGCACTGACCGAAACTGCGACGATGGAGTTCGAGGCGACGGTGAATTTCGATGCCGAGGAAACCACCGAGTATCTCTTCTTCCTGAGCGACGACGTATCATTCGCGGTGACTGATGCGAACGGAACCGAGGTTCCTGTGGAGGCATCTGCAGCATCGACGATCTGCCCCGACGATATTGCTACGATCTTGACTTATGATCTCGAAGTCGGAACATACGAGATCACGCTCAGCTCACCCGATGTCGAGACGGTCGGCGTCGTGCACGAAGAAGCGGGCGGACACTCCGAAGAGGACCATAATCACGATGAGTGATTGGCTGCTCAAAGCAGATGATCTCGAAGTTGGATACCGGCGGCAGGCTCTCCTGCCGCCGGTGTCGTTCGAGATCCAGGAGCGAGAACTCTGGGGCATCATCGGCGCGAACGGCAGCGGCAAGACGACCTTGCTCAAAACCCTTCTCGGGCTTTTGCCGCCGGTGGCCGGCGAGTCCGAGCAAGCGTCGGAGCTGCGCGTCGGATATGTGCCTCAACGCTACGGCCTCGACCTCAGCGCCCCGGCGCGTGTGATCGATGTCGTCCGCCAGGGCGTCGACCGAAAGTGGTCGTTCTTGAACCCGCTCTTCGTGCGCTCATCGGCCGAGAGGGTCGAGAGCGCGATGCGCGAGACCGATGTCGAGTCGCTGGCATCGCACCAACTTTCTGAGCTCAGCGAGGGTCAGAAACAACGCGTTTTGATCGCCCGTGCGCTCGTCTCAGACCCGCAATTGCTGGTGTTGGACGAGCCGACGAGCGCGATGGACTCTCAGTCCGAACGTGCGACCTTCGAGCTGATCGAAAAGCTGATCGAGGCACATGATCTGGCCGTCATCCTGGTCAGCCACCACCTGCCAGTCCTCGGGGAATTTGCGACACACGCGGTCTACGTCGATCGAGACGAAGACATCGTCGAGTCGGGTACGATCGCCACGGTCTGTGAGTGCGAAGCGTGCACCAATCGATACGGACACGTCCTGGATCTGACGGGAGGCGTGCGTGGATGAAGCCCTGACCCTCTCGATGTTCTTCGAGTCGTGGGAGCTCTTTCGTGAGGCGGCTCTCTCGGGCCTCGTGGCGGGGGGCGTGCTGGGGCTCATGGGCGGTTTCGTCGTCTTTCGCCGCATGGTCTTTTTCTCCGCCGCGCTCTCC
>CAYFTY010000812.1:0-2641 GCA_964346045.1 uncultured Bradymonadales bacterium
CTCATCGCCGACCGTCAGAAGCAGCGAACCGCCGCTTGCGGCAATCGGAATCGTCGAGTGACCGAATCGCGCGACCTTCATATCAGCAGCCGCGGTCGATGCAGTCCCGTTGATGGTCTCGGTCGAGGCGATCACGCCGCTCGCGTCGCGGCCGCCAATGAGCCAGACCGTGGCGCCATCATCCATCGTCACCGAGGTATGGCCGATGCGTGCATTCTGCATCGGATAGGTCTCGGAGACGGTATTCGTATCGAGGTCGATCACCTCGAAAATATCGACGATATCGTCGTCACCTGCAGGTCCGAGACCGCCGGCGATGACAACGGTGTTATCCGCGGGTCGGTACGACGCAGTGTGCATCCCCCGTGCCTTGCGCAAGACCTGGCTCGACTGATCGTTTCCGACGAGACGCGAGACCCGCTGTCCCGGCGGCTGCGTCAGGTCGATGATCTGGATGGTGTTGGTGGGACGGACGGTACCGGCGCGCAGGGTGAACCCTCCCGCGACGAGGTAGCGGTCACCACCGATATGGGTGACGCTCGCGTGTGCAACCGCCTCGACCAGACGGTCTTCGGGAATCGCAGTTTCGGTCGAATCGTCAAACGCGAGGTTCGTCAGATATCCCGAGCGTGAGTCGAAGATCTGGATATCGTCGTGGATGGCACCAAACTCAGGAAGTCCGGTCGGCGATGGACTCACGCCTGTCTGGCCCCCGCCAATCACGAGAACACGATCGTCGAGCGTATTGATGGCTGCGTGGCCGATTCGACCGCGCCATTCCGAGTCACTCTGGCCGCGATAGTCGAAACGCGTCTGGGTGAATTGACGTCCTTCGGAGGTCGCAATGATGCTTCCAACCGGTACGAACGAATTGACCCCGGCGATCTGCAGACGAAAGTTCTTTCGATCTTCGGCCGGATCAAAATTGAAGATCGGGGTGGCTCCGCTCGCCACGGGATTTCCCATCGGATCGAGCACCTCCATATCGAGCCGCAGGTTCTCTCCGAACGACGAGTCGGGGATTTCTGCCTCGCCAGAGCCCACCGTGAACCCTTCGCTTGCGAGAACCCGCCCATCGTAGGGCTGCGTGACCTTGAAGACCGCCGTCTCGGCATTCGCATAATTCGGAAGTCCCGAAACAAACGACGAGCTGCCCTCGAAGTCGGGCCCAAAACCAAAAACATCCACCGTGAGTTGAGGCGGCGTTCCCGAGTCGCTTCCACAGCCAGCAAGCGCTATGGCGAGTCCGACCGCGACGATTCCATGCATTCCATACTTCATCATTGTATCCTGTCGCGTAATCACCATGACACCGAGGTCGTAAAGCCACCCGCCTGCTGCGGATTATCACCGTCTGCCGACAAGAGGAGCACCAGCGCGATACCACCGGCCACCGCAAGGGCTCCGCCACCGATGGCCACATAGGTCCAGGTGTTCGAGCTCTCGCTTGGTGGAACCTCGGGGGGCGGCTGCATCGGCTCGCCTTCATAAGGCGAACTCGATTGATTCGAGGCGACGACCGTGTCGGTCGGCTCGGAAGGCTCGGTCGGAGTTGGCTCGGTCACCACAGGCGCCGGCCCGAGAGCCACCTCGGTGATGGCTGCATCCTCGGGCGTATTCGTGACGAGCTCGACGATCGTCGTCGAGAGCTCACTCACACCGACCCGCAGATTCGAAAGCTCGATATTGAAACTCACGCCGTCGCCCTGCGCGATCAGACCATCTGAGGCGCGATAGACAAAGGGTGCCGCACGATAGTCGCTACCTTCTTTGTACATCAGCACCCAGGCTACAAACTCGGCGCCGGTCTGGGTCGTCAATTCTTTGAGATACGGCTGCAGGTCGGTTCCGAAGCGGCCCGATGCGACCTGACGCTTCAGGTCGCCATAAAAAGTTGGCTGCGCGTCTTCTTCTGCCTCGCCCTTCGAGGCGAAATCTTGCTCGGCCTTCGCACCCAGCTCGGCTTTGAAGTTCTGGCTCTTCTTGCGGCCTTTGACCCTGATTTTTTCGGCCCATATGGCGTCGCCCGCGGGCGCACGCACGACGAGATAATGGTGACCGAAGCCTACATCCTCGACCGTGACGGGGGTTGCGCCCTTCTCGACTCCGTCGATGAAGACCCTGGCTCCGTCCACATTCGCCGTAATCTCGAGCTTACCGGGGCCGCCCTTTTTGATCTTGCGGGCCTCGTCTTCGTAGATCTCGATCAGCTCTTTGGGAAATTTTTCAGGGTCGAGCGTCGCATTCGGCTCGATCTGCGCAAAGAATTTCATGCGTTTACGCGCGTCGAGGTCGAAACCCGCGTTATGGTAGGCCAGCGAGAGATTCGAGAGCGCATCGGCGAGGACGTTGAAATTCGAAATGTCGGCGATATTCGCCTCCATGATGTCCACCGCCCGCTGGAAGGTCTCGGCGGCCTGCTTGTCTTCACCAGCGGTCAGAAGCCCGATGCCCGAGGTGTAGAGCTGCTCGGCCTCAGCGATGGCCGCGCTCGATTGACCCGAGGCTCCGAGCTGCTTCTGAATCTCGTCATAGCTTGGCATCAGTACGACACTTCCGTCCTGCTGGACTCCCTGTCGTACCTGCTCTCCGATTCGCTCGGGGATGATGGAGGAGGTCGAATTGTTCACACTCTGGGTCG
>CAYFTY010000813.1:0-2639 GCA_964346045.1 uncultured Bradymonadales bacterium
GACGATTTACCTCGTATTGCGGTCGGCGAGTAAGGCCGGATTCGATAAGTATCGCCTCGCGATCATGAAACAGTGAGAATTCGTATGAAATACCTTTGCCGCCTCACCATTGCTCTCGTCTCCGTTTCTGCGGTGCTGATGGCCTATGGCGCTGAAGCCTCGGCACAGGATCGCGGTACGCTCAGCCTTCTCGACAACGATGGGGACGGTCCGATCGTGCTTGCACAGAACGACGACGGAGCAGAAGGAGAAGAAGGAGAAGGGGGCGAGGAAGGCGAAGAAGGTGAGGAAGGTGCGGAGGGCGAAGAGGAAGCAACCACCACCACTCTTCAGCGCGGAAATCGCATGGAATTTGACGGGCGACTCATCAAAGGTGAGACGGCCGGATCCGGAGCCGTTTTTCTCTTTGAGAGAGCCCCGCGTCCGCTTCCATCCATGGTCGCGACCCGACGCAGCTACCTCTCGGAGACGGTGGAGACCGTGCTCGGCGAAGAAGCTGTGGAACAATTTGAAGAAACGAAAGTCGAAACAATGAAGGAGATCGAGAAGAAGGGCGAAAGCGACCGACTAAAGAAGAGTAAACAAGAATGACGACCATTCTCAGACAATACATGACGCTCGTCAGGGTTCATCAAGACGGGCTACACGAAGAATGGGTCGCTCGCGACCAGCAGCCGGGCTATGACGAGACCGGCCTGATGCGGGCGCTGAAACTCAACGGGTCGGTTGCGAGCAACGAGGCCATCAAGACCATCCTCGACTACGAGTCGCAGGTCGCAACGCAGCTTCAGCACCGCTATATCGCCCGTACCGCGGCCGCCGACCGTGACGGTGGTGATATGTGGTTCGTGCAGGACCTCGAGAAGTCCGAATCACTGCGCGCATTCTTCGATGAGCTTCGAAATCGGGGTTACGAAACGCTGACCATTCCGCTCGCGCTTGCGATCACGAGTGCTGTCGCAGAGGGCGTTCACGCGGCTCATACGGCAAAGAATGCCGCCGGATGGTCACTCAACGTGGTCCACGGCGGGCTGGATTTCGACACGATCCGCGTCTCGTACGCAGGCGGCGTCCGTGTTTCGGATTTCGGCATCGCCAAGGCGATGCGTAAGGCACATGTTAATCGACTCTCGAATATGGCCCGGTCGAGGCAGGGACATTTCTCGCCCGAGGAGTTCCGCGGACGAAACCCGGATGCGCGAAGCGACGTCTTTTCGCTCGCTACCGTGCTCTGGGAATTGCTCACCGGGCAGTCTGCGTTCGGTCGGTTCCCGGACCTCTCGAAGGCCATTTGCGAAACGAATATCGAGCCGCCTTCGAATTTCAATGCCAAAGCGACGCCGGCGCTCGACTCACTGGTAATGCGGGCGCTGAGTAAAGATCCCAAGCTCCGATTCGAGAATTGCGAACATCTGAATCACGCACTGCTCAAGCTGGTACCCGATCCGGCAAAAGCGCTCGAGCGATTGCCGCGGATCATGACGCAGCTCTTCGATGGGCGTTCTGAAGAGTGGGATCGATTCGAAGAGTACGCGCGTCAGGGAGATATGGGCGGCGCAAGTACTTTTGCGCTCAAACTCTTCCAACCGTCGGACAATTCGACGACCCAGATTCAGGGGGAACCTGGTGGCTCGCAGCGCGGCCGCGACGACGGCGGCCATGCTCAGCCAGATGATGTGACCCATTCGATGCGGGCCGATGATGCGTCAGGCTTTGCGAATGATGTCGAAGACGCGCTCGGGTTTCTCGACCAGCCTCCCGGCGAAGACTGGGAAGCAGCACCTGTCGGTGATGCTGCGGGTAAGCTCGCGAATATGTGGGATTCACAGGCCGACGATGGCCCCACGGCTGCGCGCAAACAACCCGATCAACGCAACGAGGATACGGTTCCGCAGGCCCTCCACGGGGATGTCGCTGACACCATCGTGCAGGGTGAGAGCCCGCCTCAGCCGCATTGGAACGAGAATCTCGAAGACACGCTTCCGTCGGGAGTGAGTGCTGATCAGGAAGATATCGATACTGCACCTCAAGTCGATAGTCCGATCGGTACGCATATGGCGTATAAACCGACTCCGATGCCGGATGATGGTGCTCCGGCCGAAGCAGCCTACTCAGAATCTGCAGGCTACCCCCAGGAGCGATCTCCAGAGCCCGCGCCTCAGCCTCAAGAGCCCGAGCCTGCCCCCCGCAGTCCAGAACCTGCGGCGGATGCGGAGCCCGACGCAACGATCCCCGAGCCGAGCGCCGACCGCGAACCCGAGCCTGCTGCGGCGGCCGCCGTGGCCCCAGATATGTCGGGATGGGACTCGCTCCCCGCTTTCGAGGACGACGACGAAGAGGAGCCTTTCGTCGAGCCGTTCAGCGTCGACGAGATCATCGAGTCGCCCGAGCTCGCGCCGAAAGCAGGCGATACGAGCCCGGTGCTCGAGATTATTCGTACGGCAAACGGACGCGCGCTCGACATCGACGTCTTCCGGTCGGTCTTGCACGGCTATCGCAAGCCGGGATCCGGCGTGCGCGCCCGGAAGGTTGGTAAAAAGGCGACTCTGAAATTCAAAGAGCCAGTCGAGGGATGGGTTCGCCGCTTCAAACAGCCCAAAGAGGACATCGATCCACAGCAAAAGCTGGTGCTCGAGCCC
>CAYFTY010000814.1:0-2637 GCA_964346045.1 uncultured Bradymonadales bacterium
GCGGCGTGTGAGCAGGATGTCGCCGGGTTCGAGCTGCGGCTCGATCTCTTCCTGCACCGTCTGGGGACTGAATCCCGGTGAGTGCAGCGGCACTCGAATATGACTGATCATCATCGAGACCAGCGCCTGGGTTTCATAGGCCGGCCGCTCGACGCCTGTCTTCAGAGTCGTCCAGAGAACGTCTGCCCGGCCCTCCGAAAGTCTGGCGTAGGCCGCTTCGAGCTCATTTTCGTAATTTTCGAGACGTTCGATCAACTCCTCGAGGCCATCTGTCTCGAGGATGGGCACCTGCTTCAGACGCGCTTTACGTTTGTCGAACTCCTCGATGCCATTGATGACCAGGTCGATGTTCTGCTTTGAGGTCACGTTCTTGTACATTTCCTCGAACATCCCCTCGGGCGTACCAATGATCGGATTGGCTTCGTTGAGCTTGCGGCGTGCATTGGGCTGGTCTTTGAAGACCATCACGAAGATCACTGCGTTGCGATAGAGGGTGAGTCCCGAAGCATAGGCCAGCAAAAACGACTGATCCTGCAGCTTCTGGTTTTCGATCTCGGAAAAGTCTTTGTGGCGAAATGCGATGTGAAAGAGAGCCTTTCGCAGCACCAGATAACGCCCGTAAGCTGCAGCGATATCCTCCTCTTGCTCGACCGTGTAGACGCCTTCATTCTCGTTCTTCGAGACGAGATACTCCTCGTTCATCCGGCGCATCTCGCCTTCGATTTTGTCGACCTCGCTGAGCACGTCTTCGAGCATGCGGGCATCGAGCTCGAGCTGGTCGGACATCGCTTCGGGAGAGAGCGGCTCGACCTTCACGACCTCGTCATATCGGTCGATGACGCCCTTATCTCGGTCGACGACCGCAAAATAGGCGCCGACCAACGCTATGGCGATCAGGCCAAGCAGGGTGAAGATGATGATATTTCTCTTTTTCATGAACGCGATTCTATTCGGATGGCGGGGTCTCGTCATTCTGATTTTGGTGTGATTTACTGCGGTGCCATCATGGCCAACGCGGTTGCTGACCGCTATTTCGACTTCACCCGTTAGGCTGCAAACTCGTCTCGTTCGAACGTGTTCATTTCAATTTCCCCGCGTCGGGGCTTCAGGCAGATCTGTCGATGCCCGCAAGCGAGTAGAGAGACTCGACCGCGAGTCGCTGAAATACACCGTCCTGGACAACGGATGCGGTACTTAAATACCGCTTGAGGTCGAGCCGGGAGAACGGCGCGAAGGGATGGATGGCCCTTCACCGGACACCCTGAGTTGGCTTCGCAAGTTGACTTTTGACGGTCGATTCGAGGACAAAGACGGGGCCCCGAACCCCGTCAGACGATCATGCCGAAACTCGGACTCGACCCAGACCGCATCGCACGTGCCCGCGAGGCCGCCGCCAAAATCGCCGGCCGTATGGATGATTTCATCGCTCTGCGCAGCACCAATGCCACCGAAAGGACGGTCGTGCGTTTGATGGGCGTGGACGGGGTCGGAGAAGACGATATCCCACTGCCAAATCTGGTCGTCGAAGCCGCTGAGTACGCCGGCGTGCTCGAGGATGGCATCACGAGTGCGATTGCCCGCGCTGTCGTCGAAACCGGTCGCGATCCGCAAACCATCGCCGAAGGGGTAGCAGACGGACACCTGAATTTTGCAGAGCTGCCGGATCTCGACCGCGAGCAGATCGAAGAAGTGGGCCGCGAGCTGGCTGAAGAGGCGATCGCTCGCATTGCGGGGCGAGTTGCCGAGCGCGACGCCTTGCTCGAAAAGGCCGAGACGAGACCCGAGCCGCTTCACTACGTGATCGTCGCCACCGGCAATATCTACGAAGATGCAGTGCAGGCAAAGACGGCAGCGCGGCAGGGCGCCGACATCATCGCGGTGATCCGCTCGACCGGGCAGAGCCTGCTCGACTTCGTACCCTATGGACCGACGACCGAGGGCTTTGGCGGCACTTACGCGACCCAGGCGAATTTCAAGATCGTGCGCGAGGCACTCGACGAGGTCGGCGAAGAGCTCGGTCGCTACGTCCGGCTCTGCAATTATTGCAGCGGCCTGTGCATGCCCGAGATAGCCGCGATGGGCGCGCTCGAGCGCCTCGACGTGATGCTCAACGACGCGCTCTACGGCATCCTCTTTCGCGACATCAATCCCGAGCGCACCTTCATCGACCAGTATTTCAGCCGCCTCATCAACGCCTTTGCGGGCGTCGTCATCAACACCGGCGAAGATAATTATCTGACGACCGCCGACGCGGTCGAAGCCGCATATACGGTGCTTGCGAGCCAGTTCATCAACGAACAATTCGCGCTTCGAAGCGGGCTTCCGCCAGAACAGATGGGCCTTGGCCACGCGATGGAGATGAACCCCGAGATCGAAAACGGATTCTTACTCGAGCTCGCCCAGGCCGAGATGGCGCGCGAGATCTTTGCCGACGCGCCGCTCAAGTACATGCCGCCGACCAAGTATATGACCGGCGACATCTTCAAAGGCCACGTGCAGGACGCGCTCTTCAACCTGATCGGCGTCTGGTCGAAGCAGGGAATCCAGCTTCTGGGGATGATGACCGAGGCGATGCACACGCCTCATATGGGCGATCGCGCGCTCTCGCTCGAGAACGCGCAATACGTGATGAATAAT
>CAYFTY010000815.1:0-2637 GCA_964346045.1 uncultured Bradymonadales bacterium
GAGGAAGAGTCGACCGACGAGGTTCAGCCGGCTGCCCTCGATGAGTAGTGGTCGTCGAACGGGAGCTTCGAGGCGTCGCGGTAGCGGCGCCTTTTTTCGTTCTGCGAAAAAGCGGTTCATTTCGTGGCCATCATGGGCCACCATGGCGATGTCTTTCGAATCGCAAGGTCATGAAACACGCGCTCGCCCTTCTACTCGCACTGTGCTGGGTCGCCTGGAGTGCTCCACTCGAGGCGCAGGAGCACTTGCCTGCGGCCTCATCGTTCGAAGAACGCGGTCAAGCGCTCGAAGAGGACTGCTCGGATTTTGGGCGGGCGCTCGCCGGATCACGGGCATCCGAATGCAGCTTTGAAAGTGGTCGCTTTGCCTGTGAGATTTTCAAGACAGATGTCTACAGCGCACGTCGGGCAGTAGCCGAAGCAGACACCCTCGAGCTCGAGGGTGTCGTGTGGGGTGACGGTGCCCGCTTCGCGAGCATCGAAGTCACCACCAGTGGCTGGAGCGCATCGGAGGTCGAAATCGATGGGTGGTACTTTGAACGCCTGGAAGTAGAAGGCACGAAGGTGCGGATCACGGGCGGCCGAAGGCCTGCCGACTCGCCGCGCCTGAGTTTCGAATTTGCGGAGTTCGAAGATGACTGGCGGGTCGACGGCGTACGTAGTGACCTCGCACCCATCGGAAACACCGCAGCCGGACACGCTCAGAACGGACCCCTCATTCCGAGGCTGCGAGCATCTGAAGAGCATCTCGAGGGCGATTTTGCCTGGGTCTTCCACCTCTTCCCCGGGCTGGGTGTCGCGCCGCTCGTCACGGTTGCGCCAGCAGCCTGGTACGGCTTCGGCGCAGGCCTCGTGACCTCTGAAAGCGATTTCGCCCAATTCGAGATCCATTACGACGCAGACGATGAGCAATGGGTCCCTTTCGCGGCCGGCCAGGCTCGTCTCTACGACAAGCGACGACAACGACTCGGCGCCCATCTCGAGCATCCCGGACCCGACCCTCATTGGGAAACGCGCCGGATCGAAAATCGAGCATGGATGCGTGATATCCGACGCACCGAACTGGGACTCAGCGCCAGCGGTGCTTCGCATTCATTACTCGCGAGCGCCTGGATCGACAGTCGCCTCGACCAGTCGGTGCTCGAGTTCGACCGCTGGTTGATGGGTTCGCGATACGGCATGCGCTTTTTCGATGACGAACTTCTCGAGGCCGAGGTGGGCCTCGAAAGCCTGACGCGTATTCAGGGTGAAGACGACCGCGCACATTCCGCGACGGCTGTCCTCGACCTCGCCATGCCGGTTGGCTCTCGCGACCGCGCTGTGGTGACACCACGGCTCATCGGACTCGCCAATTTCGGGGTACTGCCCGAAGACCTTGGCTTTGAGGCATCGACGACCGTGCAGATATTTGCGGGGCTCGACGCGAGTCTCGCGTTTCGTGGCGATTTCGAGGGGGCGACGCACTTTTTGACGCCACGGATCAGCATCCGCCGCGAGCTTTATGGTGTCTTGCAACGCCCTCTCCTTCCGCCGACGGCGCCTTCCTTCATCTACACAGGCGTGCCCGACTTCACGCTCGTCGAGGCGTGGATCGACCAGCGAATCGAGGGTTCCGAATGGGCAGTCGGGCTACCACTCGGCTTACTTTCGGCGACAGCGGGTCTCGACGGTTTCATCGAATCTTTCGTCCCCGCGTTTCGCCCTTCGTTTCGTTGGGGCATGTTTTATGTCGAATCGGGTGCGGTCTGCCGCATCGAGTGTTCCAGCCTCGCCCTTTACGCCGACGCCAGCATCGAGATTCTGTCCTGGCTCTCGCTGGGAGGCGGAGCCCACCGCGCATCATCCGACGACATCGCACTCGTCTCGGATACGGTCCGGCGCACCTCGGCGCTCACTTTCTCGCGCTTCAGTCAATTCGATATCGACTTGCCCGACGCGTGGTCGACGAGCGCCTGGGTGCTCTTCGACCTCGACGGACCCTGGGCAGGTTTCACAGCATTTGAATGGGTCGAGCGAGAGGAACTCACGGGTGCACGACTCAATCTCTCGTACACGCCACGGGGCACCGGTTGGTCGATCGACCTCGGTGCCGCCGGACGGACCGATGAGACATATTCGATGTTTGCGGGGTTCTCGGCTCGTTAGCGTGCTCTAGGCGCGTTGCTTTTCGAGCTGTCGCTCGAGCTTTGCGAGTTTCGGATGCTCGGAGTCGATCTCTCGCACCCGCGCGATGGCTTTCTCTGCCGATTCGAGATCGCCGAGCTTGATATGAAAACGCACCAGCAGCACCGTCACGTTGGGGTTTTCCGGTTCCATACGCTGGGCTTGCGTCAAGTTCCGACGCGTTTCGTCCACGACCTCGGGCTCGTTCATCCGCCTGCGAAAAGTCGTGTACGCCAGGTATGCGAGCAGGATTCCGCGTGATGGGTCGTAATCACAGGCCGTCCGAAAACATTCGGCGCCCATCTCGAGATCGCCGAGTTTCAGGTAGGTCAGTCCGTCGCGATAATAGATATCACCGAGTGCTGCCGAGCTGGGGTCCACGTCGAGAACGCCCGTATTAGAGACGTCTGACGCCTCGGAAACGGTCGAGTACTCATCGATAAGGCCTTGAGCCTCGACGATCGCGCGACCCACC
>CAYFTY010000816.1:0-2636 GCA_964346045.1 uncultured Bradymonadales bacterium
GGTCGCGCCGATGAGCAGCGGCAAGGTCGATGCACCGGACAAAATCGCTCGTGAATCGGGTGGAAGCGCCGCAGGATCGTACGGACGGCGCCGGGTCGAAGCGGTCGAATTTCACCGCGCGGTCGATGCAGGTGCCGAGGTCTGATTGAAAACTCGTGTGCTCATCGCATGCTTTGACGACGCTCGCGGCGAAGCGCGAGTCGAGCTTCTGCGCTCGCTCGATGCAACCTGCAACGTCGATGCGCGATGCCTCTCCGCAGGCCTCGATCAGCTCGGTATCGACGCGCCGATTCTCACCGTAGTGCGGTCCGTGCCCGCGAGCGCGGTTGGCCCCACGTACCCTAACGCGAATGCGTTCGGCGCAGCGCTCTCCGTAGGTCGTGCGTGCGACGTGCGAAAATCCGGCAAAGCCTACGACCTGCAGCTCGACCGCCCGCGTGCCGCGTAATTTGATCTCACGCGGAAAGGCAACGGTCCCGCGTCGCCGCTCGAGCGGAAGACTGTAGCGAAAGTCGTAGCGTGAGCTTCGTTTCGTCGACGTGAAAAGATTCAATTTCGGGTGGATTCCGGCTCGCTTCATCGCACGCCAATCCTGCGGCGCAATGATGTATTTAATCTGTACCGAACCCCGGTGCTTGCTCACTTCGAGCGCCTGGAATTCGACGTCGATATCGGTCGCAGGGCCTGCGAACGCCGGTAGCGAAAAGAGAGTAATGAAGAGGAAAGATAGAAGGAAAGACCTCATGTCGTGCTCCGTGCTCAAACTTCGAGCGCCCGTATCATCAGACGATGGGTAGGTGGGTTTATTCAAAGTTGGGTGACTTGCCGGGACACTCTCCTGCCGCTTCACCCAAGGGCATTTGCTCGCGCAGCAAGCTGCGCTCAGGGCACGCGGCTGTCCTCTGTCGAGGGAGGGCGGTATGTGGCTCCGCCAGACCGGTGCTGCTGCCGCACCTGCAGTAGCTTGCGCGGTGGATCGCCAGCAAGAAAAGGCGGCGGCCTCGGTAAGCAAATATTAAATATTCATTTGGGGGAAACAAACAGACATGAGGGCTACAACGAGTCGCTTGCCGGTTCGTATTAGATTCCGCCGCCCTGGCAAGCGTGTGGGTAGAGGTAGGCTTTCAATCTTACCTCGCCGTGTCCCAAGCGGGGCTTTCGCCCGACTCGCTCCTCAAGACTGCATCATCGATGCCAACTTTTCAGACCTATGAATTTCAGCCACTTACGAGATCGGGTGGCACTCGATGGAGGATCGCTTAGCCACTCAGCACCCCAGAGTGGAAGATCGACTAGCCGCTTTACTCGACGCAGAGCTCGACCGCTTTGACAGCGAGGCTGTTGGATCCCTGGTAGGCGTAGAGTTGAATGGCTGTGAGGCTTGGGCTGTCGCTCGGCGAGAGGTGGTTCGACCAGTCGATGGGGTACCAGTCGTAGACGAAATCGTTGTCGACGGGCCCGTAAGCTACGTCGAGGTAGATTGGCGACCATGCACGGATATTGGTGGATGACGAGGTCGCGTACGAACGCGCCTGCACATAGAGGGTAGCGGTCGAGAAATTCAGGCCGGCCACCGAGTAGCGAACGCGGATATAGTCGCTGGACGTGGCCACGGGATAGCCCTGAGACGTGCGCTCGACGTCACCACCGAACGAGCGAGTGACCTCACGAACGTTGCAGGCCGAGTTAGGCGCGAAAGAGTAGGAACAAGAAGCGTCCCAGACGTCAATACGTGCGCTGGTCGAGCCGCTATCGTAGTGGAATTTGAAGACGGTGTAGCCGCTTCCGAGCGAGCAGGGCACGGACAGGCCAGTGGTATTATTCGAGACGCAATTGCCGTTGCCATCGAGCGCGTAGCCGCTCGAGCAGGTACCCGTAGCGACGCATACTCCATCGCCTCCGTCATGCGTCGAGACACAATCGGTCGTCTGTCCGTCGTCGCAGGTCTCGTTGGATTGCTGCGTGCCGTCGCCGCATTCGCCAGTGATCGTCATGCAATCACCCGAGCAATAATCACCATCGCTGGTGTTGCCGTCGTCGCAGGTCTCGTTGGATTGCTGCATGCCGTCGCC
The DNA here is from genome assembly GCA_964346045.1 of uncultured Bradymonadales bacterium. Taxonomy (GTDB): domain Bacteria; phylum Myxococcota_A; class Bradymonadia; order Bradymonadales; family Bradymonadaceae; genus CAYFTY01. Next base: position 2,073 of record CAYFTY010000816.1, read on the forward strand.
GCATTCGCCGGTAATCGTGGTGCAATCGGCGCTGCAATAATCGCCGTCGTCGTTATTCGAGTCGTCGCAGCTCTCGTTGTTCTGGATCACGCCATCGCCACACTCGCCGATGGTGCGCGAGCAATCGGCGCTGCAATAATCGCCGTCCATGCGGTTGCCGTCGTCGCAGGTTTCGAAGGGATCCTTCACGCCGTCGCCGCAGCGCGGTTGGTCGAAGCCCACTTCGTCGCCGCTGTCTGAGGGGCCCAGGTCGACGCCGCCGTCTGCGCTCTTTTCGTTCATGCCGCCGTCCGAGCCGTTTTCGTTCTCGGGGATGCCGATGTCGGCTCCTTCTCGGGCGTCATCGTCGGATTCGATGTCTCCGCAGGTGCCGGCGCAGGCCGTGGCCGTGGCGAGCGAAGCGATGAGAATGGCGTTTGTGAGTTTGCGCATGGGTCCTCCTTTAAAACTCGTTTAGTGAATTTGGGCGTGGATGTGGACTGAAAGTCTCTGAAAGGTTGGTGGCTTGCGAGGCCCGCCTTCTGGCCGCCTCGCGGCCTGTCTTCACGCCAGGCGCATTTCCTC
>CAYFTY010000817.1:0-2632 GCA_964346045.1 uncultured Bradymonadales bacterium
CTCTTCCTCTCGACGGTGCTCTCGCTCTTTGTCGTTCCATGCCTCTTTTCGCTCACATGGCGGCTTCGCTCTGCGGTCTGGCGCCAGGGCGAAATCGCACCCGCCGAATAGGCTGGGGTTGGTAGCGCGACAAGCACTCGAATAGGCGGTATGGTGAGCCTACTCGAGGTGCGTGATGACGAGTGATGCTACAGAGCCAGCGCGGCCGCGTCTTTTGCTCGAGCCGCAAGATCTGGTGGGTTACACCATCGACGGGCGCTTTCGTCTCAACGATATGATCGGCGAAGGCGGCATGGGTGTGGTGTATCGCTCACGTCAGGAGGGGATCGACCGCGATCTCGCCATCAAGATTCTCAAGCCGGGGCAGTTGAACGCGACAAAGCGAATCGAGCGTTTCGAGCGCGAGATTTCGATCATCTCGAGTCTCTCGCACCCGAATATCGTACGAATCTTTGATTCGGGGCGGGACCCCGGTCTCGAGGTGCATTACATCGCCATGGAGCTGGTGAACGGAGTGTCTCTCGATACCGTGTTGCGCGGACATTTGCTCAAGGTCGAGTTCGCTCTCGAAGTTGCCTATCAGATCTGCGGCGCACTTGCTGAGCCTCATGCTCGGGGCATCATCCACCGGGATATTAAGCCCGAAAATACCCTCATCGTGGGCATGGCCGACGAGACGGTCCAGGTCAAAGTGCTTGATTTCGGTATCGCGAAATCTCAGCGCGGAGATGGCAAGGTCACGACGACCGGCGTCGTGATCGGTACGCCTCGATATATGGCGCCCGAATCGGTGCAGGGCGGTGAGATCGACGAGCGGACCGACCTCTATGCCGTCGGCGTCATGCTCTATCAAATGCTCGTCGGTGAACCCCCATTTACGGCGGACACTCCCGTAGCGACCATGATCCAGCACGTAACGCGCGAGGCACCCGAACTCGAGGAACGCCTGAGAGGTTTCGAGTACAGCGAGGTTTCGAAGCTCGTCCGCGAGCTCATGGCCAAAGATCCAGTGAATCGCCCTCAGTCGGCGCGCGAGGCGCGCACTCGTATTGACGAGGTGCGCGATCTCTATGGGTTTGGCAGGTTAAAACTGAATCTCGACGAATCCCCTTTGCGTTCGCTCGAGACTTGGCTTCTTCCTCGAGAGGCACAAGAACCCGGCCCTACGCTCGGCGACACGGAATCGTGGGCCACCGCCAACAGCTTCGAACTCACTCGCAAATTGAGAACCGAGGCCGGGCAACCCGTCGAACCTGAATCAGGAAATCTGATTCCAGTCCCCGAGGATGTAGCGCGACGCCATCTCGAAGCGATGGGAAAGACGGCCGACCATCTGAGCGTCTCCCAGGAGTTCGAAGTCGAGGATGACGACTTGGAGATCGAAGAGTCGATGTCCGAGCCATCGAGTCGCGGGATGCGCACATGGATGCTCGCAGCTCTGGCGTTGCTGGTGGTGGGACTCGGCGCGCTGATCTGGAACGTCTCGCAGAACGACTCGAAGCCGGTCGAGCTCGGGCGTTCGGGGGCAGCCAGGGCCCCTGCAGTCGAGTCCAAAGTGAGTTCTGACGAGTCGGTGGCAAGTGTGGCCGGGCTTGAGAATGCGTCGGGCGCGCTTGCTCATGCAAGGGCTCTTGCCATCGTCGCCACTTCCCATGCTGCCGCTCTCGACGAGGCTGGCACCGAAGAAGCCGCACCACCGGCATCCGACGTCAAAGACCCGAGGCCGAGGGTTGCAACGAAAAAACCGGAGGCCGAGAAGCAAGACGAAAGCCGCAAAGCGCAGGGAGAAGAAAAAGATGATTTCCAAAAGGGGCTGGAATGGCTGCGCGACAAGTAATTTCTATCTTGGTGGCGATGGTCTTTGCCCTCGTCTCTCTCGGCGCACACGCGCAAGATGTTGCCGAACTCACCGAGGCTGAGCGCTCTGAGCTCGGCCGCCTCTTCAACGAGGCTCGCGAGGCCTACGATTCGCAGAACTACGAGGCATCGATTCAAAAGTTGATGGCGGCGTACGAGATTTTCCCCGAGCCGAATATCCTCTATCGAATCGGTGAGATGCACGAGACCCTCGAAAACCGCGCAATGGCCGCCGAGTATTACGAGCGGTATCTCGTCGCGAACCCCGACGACAGCGAGCGGGCACTCATCGAGTCGCGCATGGCTCGGCTGCGAGCGCCACGCGTCACTGAGAAGGCGATTCCGTCACGACTGACGATCGTCACCAAACCCGGTCAGGCCGAGGTCTATCTGGTCTCGCCTCGAGGCGAAGACGAATTGCTCGGTCAGGCACCCATCGAGTTCGAAGTCGAGCCTGGTGCTCATTCGATCCGCGTCGAAAAGGACGGGTTCGAGGCTCTGACACGCAGATTCGACATCGGCGTCGGAGAGCTCCGTACCGCTGAACTCACGCTCGAAGAGAAGTCTTTGGCCACGCCCGTCGGGCCACCTCAGGAAGCCTCCGCAGCACCGATTTATTTTGCAGTGGGCTCTTTTGCATTCGCGGGGGCCGCGGTCGCGATGTTCGTGCTTTCGGGGATCGAGCAAGGTCGCATCGACGACTGGGATTCGTCGCGCGATGTTGGTTGACTTTGGTTTGAACTATTACTTTCTGGACTACCGGAGTTAGCAGTGG
>CAYFTY010000818.1:0-2623 GCA_964346045.1 uncultured Bradymonadales bacterium
GTCAGGCACGAGTTCGAGATAGAGTTGATAGTGGCGGATGGCTCGCGCCGGGGTTCGCGCCTCTTCATCTACTTTGGCGAGTCGATAGACGAGTTCAGGGTCTTCGCTGAGGTCGAAGGCAGCGGCCAGCTTTTCTCTTGCAGCTTTCGATTGCCCCTCGTCGCGCAACTCTTCGGCCTCGATCGCAAGCTTGCGGGCCTCGCTCAGCGCTCCTTCATCGGCGGCATGTGCCATGCCGAGATTTGCCCAGAGAGCCAAAAACGCCAACACAACGACGGCGAAGTGGACCGAACTCGAACTCGAATTCGAAATCGTCATTCTTCGGACCGGGAGAGGATGATTGGAGAGCGGCCGCTGCGTGACCAATATCGTGGAGTTACCTTCGAGAATTCAACCAAAACATCTACAAAGGCTTCAATTTTTATGAGGTTTTGGCTTGTCAAAATCATCGTCGCGAGTATAGTCCCCCTCAGTTTGGCGCCTGCAGCCACAGAAGAATTTTACACGTGTACCCAAATTTTCCGAGATAGCCACGCCGGAGCGCTGCAGGCACGAGGGTGGCCCCGGTACCCTCCTGGCAATCTCGGACCAGACGAAAGGATTCTAATGGCACGCTACATGTCGAGCACCGAATTATTTTCGAAGATGGAAGAGGACAAGAATATCGTCGTAATCGACGTCTTGCCCAACGATGAATTCGAAAAAGAGCATATCCCAGGCGCGATCAACATTCCCCTGGAGGCGCTCGCCGACAAAGCGAAACAGTTCAAAAAGAACCAACGTATCGTTGTTTACGGTTCGACCCATACCGACGAGTCTTCGAATAAGGCCGCCGAGCTCCTCGAGAGTCTCGGATTCCGTAAAGTTTCGGACTTCGACGGAGGCGTCCACGCCTGGAAGCAGGCTGGATACCTCACCGAGGGCCCTGACGCGGCCAACTGAGATTCGGTTTCACTTCGAGAGAAGCCTCGCCATGTCGGCGAGGCTTTTCTTTTTTCAGAATTCGATGCCGATTCCTTCGAGTGTCTTTCGGGTGTCTTTCTCGATGCGGTCGACTTCTTCTTCGACTGATTTCTCGACTTTGCGCCTCTTCTTTTCGACTTCAGTCTCGATCGTCTCGGCGACCGGGTCCTTTTTCTCTCTCTTTTTCTCTCTCTGTTTCGGGCGCTTTTTCGTCTTTTTCTTTCGCTCGGCACGCTCTTTTTCGAGCTCCCGCCTGCGTTTCTCAGCCCTCTCTTCATTTTCGCGCGCTCGCTCAGCCTCACGTTTGACTCGCTCGCGCTCGCGCCTTTCTTTTGCATGCTCTGCCCTGGCCGCCTTCTTCGCTTCTCGTGATTTGGCTCTGGCTTTTGCAGCTTCGGGAGCTTGTTTCGGAGGCTCTTTCTCTTGAACCTCTTCTTCGACATGGATTGCGGGCGCCTTGGAAATGACGGCAGGCGAAGGCGCAGCCGGGGCAGGCGGACTGTCGTCTTCGGTCAGGGCGAGACCGAGCGCGACACCGGCAACGACAACAATCAACGCCGCACCGGCCAGCAGAGCCACCATGCGTGGTGACACGAGCCTCGAATCGTCTGATTCGATCGTATCCGCCGCTGCCTTTCGCTCCTCGACCGAGGCGAGCGGTAGGGCAGCCGTCTCGTCGAATACCCAGTCCTCACGATTCATCGCGAAGGTCGAAACCAGTTGGTCCCCGTCGCCCAGCTCTGTGGAAGCCTCTTCGAGTGCTCTGCGTAGAGATTCCGCGCTCTCGTAGCGCTCGTCGGGCTCCTTCTCGAGCAGCTTCATGACGACGTTGGCCAGGGAGTCAGGCACGTCGACGCCGAGGTCGCGCGGCGGCACCACAGGTTTGGAGACATGTGCCAGGAGCACCGCCATCGGGGTGTCCGCCGCAAAGGGCGCTCGACCACAGAGAGCTTCATAAAGAATACAACCCAGCGAGTAGAGGTCGCTGCGCAGATCGATATTCTGTCCGTCGCACTGCTCGGGGCTCATATAGAGAGGAGTGCCCATCACCATACCTGTTCGGGTCATCCGGGTTTCGGCTTCGAGGAGTTTCGCAATCCCAAAGTCGAGCACCTTGACGAAGGTCTGGCCCCCTGCGACGTCGATCAAAAACACGTTGTCTGGCTTGAGGTCGCGATGGACCACCGCGCGCTCGTGGGCTGCCGCGAGAGCCGAGGCAATTTGAATGCCGATGAGCACGACTTCGGCAACCGTGAGATCGCGTTGCTCGATCCGCTCGGTGAGTGGCTGCCCCTCGAGATACTCCATCGCCAGATAGAGCGTGCCAGTCTCGGCATCCTGGCCGAAATCGTGGATGGTTACGCAATGGGGATGGCTGATCCGGGCGGCAACCTGTGCCTCGCGAAAGAAGCGCTCGACGTATTCGTCGTCGCGCGCATGCTCTCCCCGCAGGGTCTTGATCGCGACCGGTCGGTCGACCGACTTCTGATGAGCGAGGTAGACCGCGCCCATCCCACCCTCGCCGATTCGTTCTTCGACCACCCAGCGGTCATCGAGGACGGCACCCACGAGCGGATCGTCGAAGGTCACGCCTCGGGATCGTAGCTTCATCCCGTCCGTGGCGCAGAATTCTTCGTGGTCTGGATATTCGCGCTTGCAG
>CAYFTY010000819.1:0-2623 GCA_964346045.1 uncultured Bradymonadales bacterium
GCGGCGAAAGCCATCATCTCGGTCCTTCGAGCCGATTTCATGGTCTCGCTCGACGAATCCAGGTAGCTCTCGAACGCTTCGGGCAGCTCAGTACTCACGTACGCGGTGTGCACATCATCGTGGTACCGGGCCGTCTCGATATCGACCACGTGCAGCGGCCGAAGCCAGTCGTCGTGGCGTGAATCCATCTCGGCGCGGATGATCTCGAGATCGCGCTCGAACGAGCCGGTCGATACGGTGATTTCGCGGTTGGGGTTCGGATATAGCGCCGCCGCTCCCTGATCGGGCCAGACTGTAAAAAGGGTGCCATCCGAAAATAACACCGATAGAAAACACTCTTCGGGCGTGATTTGGGCGAGGATGCCATCGACATGAGACCAGTATTCAGACTCGATGACGTCCGATGGAGCGTCGGCAAAGAGCGGATGAGTCATTCGAACCGCTGACTCGATCCGGGCGACGGGCGAGAAGTCGTTGGTAAGCAATTCCGCTTTCGTAGTGGCTTCGAGGAAAGAAGAGTCCACGTCGAGGGGCTCGTATCGATTCTCGGACACGGCGATGGGCTTACGTTCAGGCGGATTTTCGAGAAGCGCCGCGTAATCCGCGCACGTACTCTCGTAGATGTCAGGGTCCAATCTACTCACGTCTCACACCTCAACCACTTTCCCCATATGGTCCTCCAGGGCCCGCCCTTCTTCATCTACTACGCTGCCGAGTCCATCATGTTCTCGACCTTAGCCGGAAATTCGGTAACGAAATAGGGAAGAAGCTGCCACGTTGGGGGTCCTCGAGTGTTCGACCGGGATCCGCAAAAATAAAAGTAACGAATCGCCAGAGCTGCGGTGACCTTGTCTCCAGAAGAACGCAGAGCCCGCATTCAGCGAGCTCGAAACCAGGAGACCGGATGAAGACCAAGACGACGATTTGCACACTCGCCCTCATGACCATCGCCTCGGTGGCTTCGGCCGAAACCATGCTCGAAGAAAAGCTCTCTGCTGAGGTCGCGCCGGGCACCGCGGCGATATTCGCCTGCCAGGTCGGAGAACGTTTCGCGATCGACGCGCGTGGGATCAAGCGAGTGTCGACGGATAGCTCTAAGATTTTAAAGGTTGCGACCAATGACTCAGGCGACACGCTCTACATCACATGTGACGATCTCGGGACGACTTATCTCACGGTGCATCGCAAAGACCGGGTCGAGTCGGTCGTCGTTCGGGCTGGCGCGGCGCACGACCGGAACATCGACATGCGACAATGTGGAGATATTCGAGGCGCGAAAGCTCGCGTGGTTCTGGATCGTGCCGGCAGAGTTGATCAGGTGTTGGTTTCTGGCATGACCGAAGAGCGCTCGACCTGTATTCGTGAGACACTGCATGAGGTGAGCTGGACCGAGGGTGAGTCGTTTTTGCGCGTGGCCCGACTGGAGTGGTGATCGAGAATGCCTTCTGAAGACGAAATCGAAGCGCTCTATGTGCGATTCGAAGCCATGGTGTTGAGGCGCTGCCGCTACCTTCTCGGCGACGAGGAGGAAGCGCTCGACACCATGCACGAGGTCTTCGTCGACGTGATCGAGAAGGGTGATTTCACCATTCACTCGCCGTCGGGATACCTCTTCGTATTGGCCACCCGAAAGTGTTTGAACAAATTACGTTCGCGCCGGCGACGGCCCGAGAGCGCAGACTCCGAGTTGGTGTACGCGATCGCCGAGTCGTCGGGGACAGCAGCCCAGTCAGCGGCGCGCAGTATGCTCGACTGGCTTTTCGGAACACAGCCCGAGAGTTCGGGCGTCATCGCGATGCTCTACTACGTCGACGGGCTGACGCACGCGCAAGTCGCCGAAGAGGTTGGCATGTCGGTCTCGGGCGTTCGTAAGCGCCTTCGCCGCATGCGGCAGGCCCTCGAAGCGCAAGGATTTACGCCATGAGTAACTGGAACGACAAAGACTTCATCCCCGAGCGAATGCTCGAGCGATTGCGGCTCGGCGAGCTTGGTGACGAAGAGACGCAACGCCTGCTCGACGAGCTCGAAGCGCGTGGAGAGATGCATCGCCTCGAAGCCCTGATCGAAGAAGACGAAGAAATTCGCGCTCACTATCCGCCGGCCGTGATGGCTTCGCATGCCCGAGAGCGACTGCGGCGTCGCAAGCGAGAGCCAGCAGACAGGCCGGGCAAGAGGCGAGTCTCACGCCGTGTACTCGGCATGGCCGCTCTCGTCATGGGGCTCGTTTTCGGTGCGATGGCCTATCTCACGCTGCCGCCCCGCTCGGCGCAGGATGCCGAGATCGGTGCGGCCTCGCCCGTCGACTCATCGCCATCCGAACCCGACGAGTCTTCCTCCCCCATGCCCGACGAGTCTTCCTTCCCCACGGAAGAACCCTGGCGAGGCATGCTCGAGGAATTCATCGCCCGAGCAGGAGAAGGAAACTCCATTCCGATCTATGCATGTGCGAAAGGCGAAGTCGGCACGATCAAAGCTGCCGATATCCGGCGCGTGACGACGGACGCGAGCCAGATCATGACCTTCGAGAACGACGAAGACGAACTTCGCATGACATGCATCGGTGACGGCTCTGGAATCGCCAATTTCCACTACGAGGACGAGCCACGACCACGCAGCATCACGG
>CAYFTY010000820.1:0-2622 GCA_964346045.1 uncultured Bradymonadales bacterium
AGTACGCGGCAGGAGCGGCATAGGGTGCAGGACCGAAGAGGATGCCATCCTCCATCAGAGTGACCTTCTTGCTGCGGTCACTATTGGCCCCGCGGATACCGATATTGGGTCGCAAACCATAGCCGTCTTCGCCACGCACGAAGACGCCGGGGATGGTCTGCGCAATGCTCTCAGGATTGTCGTATTCGAGCTCTTCGAGCTGCTCTTCATCGATTCGCTGAGCTGCGCCTCCGATCTTCTCGAGCTCTTCCTGCGAAACCAGCGTGGTGGTCACCGAATATCCGTCGTCGGATCTCTCCTCGGCCGGCTGAGCTTCTTCGGTCTCTTCGGTGTCCGAGATCGCGACGGCACCTGGTTCCTCGACTCTGCCGTCGCCGACAGAAAACTCCTGAAGTTCGGCGTCCTCGGAATCCTCGATTTCGCCTCCGACAGAAAACTCCTGAAGTTCGTCTCCAGGCGCATTCTGCGCACTCGCGAGAGCAGGCATCAAAAGGCAAAAGATCATCAAGAGCAAAACATGCATCGTTTGAAATCCGCGCATTGAAAAAGCGTCAAAAAGCCAGCAGGCGGGCGGGAGGCGTCTCGGGCGTTGGCATGACCCAGCTCGCAGGTGCAATGCCATCCTCGACCTTCATGAGGTCAACCTCGTCGTCGATCAGGGGCGCTGCTTTGCGACCGTTCCAGGAAGCCCATGCCTCGACACGGACTTCGACATCTTCATATCCACGTGCCTGCCAGTCTTCGCCGATACGGTGCGCAAGCTGTAGAATCAGATCGGGTTGGCCCGAAAACTCTCGCTCCTGATCGGCGGTCAGATAGCGCGAAGGCGTCACCTCGAGGGTCTTGTCGATCTCGGGTACATAGACGCGATAGTTCACGTGGCCGTTCTTTTCGCGCACCATGACCTTCCAGCTAAAGCGCATTCCCTCTTCGCTCCAGAGAACGTTGGTGGGATACGCGTAATGTCGCAGCGGAAGTGAAATCTGGACCATGGCAAAGACCAGGGCCGCGACGACCCAACCGCGCGAGAGAGTCGAGGGTGCCGCTTCGAGCTTGCGCGAACGACCAGAAAAGCGTCGCGGCCAATCGGGCTCGAAAAAGACCGTCGCCGCGACGATCATGATCAGCGGAAAAAGACCGATCGCAAAGAAGACGTGCGTCATGAGGTGGAAGACGACCACCACGGCGTAGGCCCAGGGACGTGTGCGTTTGAGCGAGAGCCAGACGACGATGGTCGTGTCGAATAAGAAACCGGCCCAGCTCATCGCCAACGCGACCCACCACTCATCGAGCATGAACCCGATAATCGGTGTATCGACCCGAGAGTGAAGCCAGATATTGAGCGGCTGAGCCCCCAGCAACCAGTCGGCGCTCAATTTCGCCAGGCCCGCGTAAAAATACACGCAGGCCACCTGAATCCGCAGGATATCGAGCACCAGCCGAGGCACGGTCTCGCGACGCAATCGCGGAAATAGCTTCGCGTCGAGCGACCACATGCGATTTAACGGCATGAAGCACATCAAAAACGCCAGCAGGCTGACCAGATAGTAGTGGTTCAGATAATTCGAGACATCGAGAAGCTCGACGTACGTAAAGAGGATGAAGAAGGCGATGATCGCAACGCGGTAGAAAAGGCCGAGCGCGATCAACACACCGAGCACCGCCAGCGCCACGAAAACGCCATACATCACGGGAGCCGATGCGACATCGACCCACTCGAATCCCCAGTATTTGAAATAGAAGTTCGGCTGGACAAAAAATCGATCAACCCAGCCATGGGCCAGAAATCGAATGGCTCCGAACGCCGCGAGGACGCCAAAGAGCACACGAAACACGGCCAGTGACGCAAGGTCGACCGGCCGTGATTCTCGCGCTACCAACGCATCGAAATGGCGACGTAAACTGCCGACCATCAGTCGTTATCTCCCTCGGCGCGTCGGGGCAGATCGAGATCGAGAACGGTCACGAACTCCGTGTCCATCAAGAGCGAAAACTCTTTGAGGGTCGAGTGCAAAGTCTGCACGGCGTCTGGATTCGAGACCAGGACACTGGCCATCGAGCCCTCGAGCCCGTCGATCAGGGTCAGCGCTTCTTGCAGCTTCGACTGGATCGACTCGTCGAGCTCCGCCTGGTCGGCGGCGATGAGTAGATCGTCAAACCCGGCACCGTCTTCACCCGAGCCGCGGTAAAGGGCGAGAAACCCCTCGATATTCGCGCGGATGTTGGCCAACGAGCGATTCGCCCAGAGCGACTCTCGCTTGTCGGGACAGACTTCATCGAGACAATCACTCACTCCCGCGGGCGGGGCGAGCTTCATGTCCTTCACCTCTTTCTCGAGATAGAATAGTGCGTCGCTGGTCGCGTTCAGCGCTGCACGCGTCGAGTCATAGGTCTCGCCGCTGCGAGGATCGACGAATTGTGCGCGGAAGGTTCCATCCGCGTCAGCCCAATGGCTGCGAAGCGTCTGGATATCCTCGACGAGCAAATTGCCGATCTGGCGAGCATACGCCATCCGTCGTTCGGTGATCTCCGACTCCTCGAGCGCCGCCCAGTCTCCCATGCGGTTGATCGAGAGATTGGGATCACAAGCGTTGTCGAAGCCCTCGACGAAGAGCAGGTACT
>CAYFTY010000821.1:0-2621 GCA_964346045.1 uncultured Bradymonadales bacterium
GGGTGTCGACTCCGACGTTGGTGCCCCATGGTTGGTTGGCTGTGAGCAGCATCCCTTGCCCTCTCCACGTGCTGGCCTCGATATGCAACGCCTCGGCCGACATCCGGGCAACTTCTGCGGCACGGGTATAATCACGCGCCGAGGTATACCCCTGAATTGCGGTAATCTCGGTCGAGAGCAAAGCAAAAAACGCGATGGTGAGGACCAAAATCGAGATCAGAACCTCGAGGAGCGTGAATCCGAATTGTCTGCATCGAGTCATATTCATCGCAACACCTTGATCGCGCCGCTGTAGGGGACCGAGATTTTGTGCATCACGTCGGCATCGAAGGCCTCTCGCTGCGTGGCGCGATCGGCTGTAGCGGTCTTGCATGCTAAGTCCGGCAGCGTCGCTACGTTATTGGGCGCTGTGAAGATCACGAGATCTTCTTCGTCACACGCCTCGGTGGCAGTCAACTGGGCGAGCGGAAGTCCGCTCTGCCGCAGAACCCTGCCATCTGGCTCCATACAAACGACCATGTCGCACGGGACCGCCGTGCCTGTATCCGGATCGTTCATTTGTAGCGGGCAGCTATCGTCGTCGGGCTCGACCACTCGCAGTGAATAGGTCGTGTCGATTTCGGCGATATCTCTCCGCTGCAGCATGCGCCAGCGATTGACGTCGAATCCTTCGCGGCAACTACGCGGCACCTCTGAAAAACAGGTTCGATCTGCAGGCGTGCAGTCCGGGGTAGCGAGCGGGCATTTGCAAACCTGACCGGGCTGGCAGAAGCCGTCGTCGCATGGAGTTCCAGTGTCGACACCGGTCTGGCGAAAGATGGCAACCACGCCACCTTCGGTGGTTCCTGGTTCGCGGTCTGCGAGCGTAACCCAGAGCGGTTCGCCGCGGCTCATGGCCTGATTGCGCGCGGTACGCAACTGGTTTGCGACCTCGGTGGCGACTCCACGGGCGTTGGCCCGCTCGATCGCCCGGTAAACACTCGGGCTCGCCACGGCCGCCAGGATGCCTACGAGGGCGATGGCCACCATGAGTTCGACGAGAGTTACACCGCGAACTGCTCGGGTTCGAGAGCATTTGCGAATCATACGATATCCATGTCCTGAATCTTCTCACCGTCGATCGTCGCAAGATGCGTTCCAGAACGCTCTGGCGCTTCATGTTGCGTCCAAACGGCGTAGATACTCACGATCCCCAGGATGCACTCGAAACCCCGGCTATGCAATTTTTTCACACCTGTGAAAACGTTTCGGGGATCGACGCTCAGCGGCAGAGCATACGAAGGGCCGAGAGATCTGTATGACACTTGGCGCAGGGCCGAGGATTCGCCCGCAGCCACGAGCCACAGTTCAGCGCGAATTCGGGCGCGTGCGGATTAATCCCCGTATGACACGAGACGCAATCGTCTTCGACGTGGCAGCTCGCGCAGTCATTGATATTGCGTCTCGCCATGACCCCATGATTATTCGGCATCGATGCATCTAGCCAGCCCGGAGGATGATACTCGAGCCTGGCCGGCGGCTTTCCCCCATCGACGGTAGCGACCGAGCTTCGCACGTGGCAGGAGACACAGAAATTATCGACAGTGTGGCAATCGGTGCAGTCTCCCATATTGGTGCGAGCATCGACGGCGTGGACCGTCACGTAGTTGGGCGGATGCATATTCCAGGGCTGTGCCACGCGCTCGGTGTGGCACGTCGCGCACTCTTCTTCGCGGTGGCAGGTTGCGCATTCGACCGCATTCGACTTCGCGATCGCGCCGTGTCGAGCGATCCAATCGACGTCATGATTGTCGGGCTTGAGCATGACGGACCCCTTCTTTTCTTTGCCAAATCGTGATTTGACGGGCACTCCGGCGACCGCATCTCCGATGTGGCAGGTCGTGCACTCGGCAGATGCGCTCGTTCCATTATGACAGGTCTGGCATGACTCCATCGACGGCATAGAACCTCTCGACGCCACGTCTCCGTGGCACGATGCGCAAACTTCTTCGAGACGCGCGCCATCGGCCAGATGGCGTTCGACGTGTCCATCGTGGTCAAAACGTATTTTCGCTGCGCCCTCGCGAACCGGCATCGGAGCAGGCCTGACGGCACGCCAGTCTTCAGCAGTCTCGATCTTCTGATCGACCTCGACCGGATAGGCGAGATGACACGAGCTACACTGATGGAGTCGAGGCTCACTCTCGACGTGGCAGCCCGCACAAACCTCCATCGAGGGCATCAAATCATCGGCGGCTCGCTTGCTCGTCACCGCACCGCCATGACACGTCACGCAGGGAGTATCGGCATGTTTCGCATGGTCGAAACGGATACGATCTGACTTTTCGTAGACCGGCGACTCGACGATCTCATCGATGCCCTTCTCGGCACCGATTCGTGCGAGGTCCGCTACGAATAGACCCACAAAGACCGCGCCTCCGAGCATCCACCAACGGATCTTCCGAACACGTCTCATCGCCATTCCTCGAGTTCGAAAGACACCCAGCCCTGCAAATTTCCGCCAAAAAAGTCGCTTCGGCTGAATTGAACTGCCGACGAGAAAGTGCCGAAGCTCGTCTCCCACTCCACCCCCAGAACTCCGCTGGTCGCCCAACCCGAATCAAGACGCGGATTCGAGGCCT
>CAYFTY010000822.1:0-2621 GCA_964346045.1 uncultured Bradymonadales bacterium
ACCAGGGGTTTCTGCTCTGGGGAGATGTGGGCAACTCGATGAATCGCGTCGAGATGCCACGGTCGCGCGTTATCTGACGATCGACAAAGGCATCTCGACGCGATTCATCGAGTTTTCGCACCTTTTGAGTGCCCTACGGCAGCAGTTCGACATGGGTCGCGGCGAGGGAGCCGTACTCGGGCCCCTGACCAGCGTCCCGGTGCTCGCCATCGATGAGCTGGGCAAAGGCCGAAACAACGACTGGCAGCTCTCGATCATCGATGAGCTTATTTCCAAGCGCTACAACAGCGGCCTGACAACGCTCTTCACCACCAATTATCCGATTGAAAAGTTGAAGGCCGGTGCAGATGCCGACCTCGCCGAGATGCGACGCACGACCAGGCTCGAGACCTTGCGCGAGCGGGTCGGCGAGCGCATCTACAGCCGTCTCTACGAGATGAGTGATTTCATCAAGATCGACGCGCCCGATTTTCGAAAGACGTCGGCCTGATCAGGCCCTGAGGTGGATGAGCAGCGCCGAAATGGCGGCCGGCGTCACCCCTCGGATGCGCGAGGCCTGCCCGATCGTACGCGGGCGAACATGCTCGAGTCGCTCGCGCACCTCGTTTGTCAGCCCGTGAACCCCGGTAAAGTCTAGCTCTTCGGGAATCCGCTTTTCTTCCATCGTTCGATGCTTCTCGATCTGGCGCAGCTGTCGGTCGATATAGCCCTCGTACTTCACCGCGATCTCGACCGCCTCGCCGACAGTCTCCGACGCTTCTTCGGCGCCGATGTCTGGCGCGTAGTGTGCAGCGACAGGTCGCAGAACATCGTAGTCGAGGTTGGGGCGACGCAGCAGCTCTTCGAGAGTGCTTCCGTTGCCCAGGCCCTCGATACCCCACTCGGCACAGCGCAAGGTGTTCTCGCGAGAGGCGCCAATCGTTACGTTGCGAAACCCCTCGCGGATCGAGTCGACGGCCTTCTTTTTGGCCTGATACTTCGACCACGACGCATCGTCGATGAGCCCGAGCCGACGCCCGTGCTCGGTCAGGCGGAAATCGGCGTTATCCTCACGCAACAAGAGCCGATATTCAGCACGGCTCGTGAACATGCGATAGGGCTCGTCGACTCCGCTGGTCACCAGGTCGTCGATCATGACACCGATATAGGCTTCGTCTCGACCGAGCACGAAAGGCTCTTCGCCACGCAACTTCAGACCGGCGTTGATACCCGCGATGATCCCCTGCCCGGCGGCCTCTTCGTACCCGGAGGTTCCATTGATCTGACCGGCGAGATAGAGCCCATGTACGCCGCGCAGCTCGAGCGTATGGTCGAGCTGGATCGGGTTCACGTAATCGTACTCGACCGCATATCCAGGACGCATAATCTCGGCGTTTTCGAGACCGGGGATGGTCTTCAACATCGCAAGCTGCGCATCGAGCGGCAGGCTCGTCGAAATGCCTGACGGATAGATTTCGTGTGTCTCGAGACCCTGCGGCTCGAGAAAAATCTGATGGCGATTCTTGTCGGCAAAGCGAACGACCTTGTCTTCGATACTCGGGCAATATCGTGCACCGATGCCCTCGATCTGCCCGGTGAACATGGGCGAACGATCGGTATTGGCGCGAATCACCTCATGCGTCTTTTCGTTCGTATAGGTGATGTAGCACGAAACTTGAGGAAGCATCTCAGGCTCGTGATAGAACGAAAAACGACGCGGAGGATCATCGGCAGGCTGCTCTTCGAGCGTGCTGAAATCGATGGTCCGCGCATCGAGCCTCGGGGTGGTCCCGGTCTTGAGCCGCCCCATCTCGAGCTGCAGCTCGGCCAGGGTTCCCGCCAGACCCACCGACGCTTTGTCTCCGGCGCGTCCTGCCTCGAAGTTATCCATCCCGACGTGGCAGAGGCCACGCAGGAAGGTTCCCGCCGTAATCACCACCGAGTCAGCTTCGTAGAGAACGTTGAGTTTGGTGATCACACCGTTGACGCGCGGAGTCGAGCCCGAGTCGTCAATCTCGATATCCTCGACGCTCGCCTGTTTGATGGTCAGGTTGGGCACGTTCATCATGAATTGCTGCATCTCGAGGCGATAGCGCGCCATATCGCACTGGGCGCGACTCGAACGCACCGCCGGCCCCTTGCGTGTATTGAGTCGGCGATACTGAATCGCTGCCGCGTCGCAGATTCGCCCCATCACACCGCCGAGGGCATCGACCTCTTTGGCCAGATGCCCTTTGGCGACGCCACCGATCGCCGGGTTGCAGCTCATGTGGCCAATCGTGTCGATATTCATCGTGAGCAAGAGCGTATCGTGGCCCATCGAAGCGAGAGCGTGCGCGGCTTCACAGCCAGCATGTCCACCACCGATCACGACGGCATCGAATTTTTTCGGATATCGCAACATCGTTTCTTCCTCCCGAGACTCCGCCCTAACGTCGTGAGTCTGGTGAAGATTCCATTAATTACAGAGATCGTTGTCGCCACCGGGGGTTCCCAGATCGCCATCGCCGTAGGTCGAGGTGGCCGCGCACCAGTTGGCCGCGTTCTCGGCCTCAGCAGCTGTTAGCGAGCCTGGCGCGAGCTGAATCGAGGCTCCTCGGGGGACGGACGAAGCGCCCCCTATCGGCCCATAATATGGCTCC
>CAYFTY010000823.1:0-2619 GCA_964346045.1 uncultured Bradymonadales bacterium
GCTGGTCGTGAGTGCATGCGCGTCTTCGCCGCACGCTACCTCGACGGATGCATCTGCTGGGGCGAAGGATGTCGATCGCGTGCCCGGCGAGACGATGGAGTTTACCGAGTCCGAAGTCGCGCCGGTCGAAGCGCAGATCGCGCCGGCGGAATTGCGAACGACGCCGGACTTCGAGCCTGAAGAGAAAGCCCGAGCCGCGACCAGGGAAGGTCCAGATGCGGTCGATGAGGCGAACAGCCTGTCGACGGTCGCTCCGCGCGAGCAGGGGTATCTGGAGGCCACCCAGGTCTACGACTTTATGCCCGGTGTCATCTACGAGGTGTATGCGGCGCCGGGGCGCATTACGTCCATCCTTCTGGAACCTGGGGAGACCATCGAGGGTCTGGCGGCCGGGGACACCATCCGATGGATGCAGGGTGAGAGTCGAAGCGCGGGTCGCACCGTACTGTGGCTCAAGCCACTTCGCGCCCATCTCGAAACGAACCTGGTGATCACGACCGACCGGCGTATGTACCAGGTCGCGCTTACGTCCTACGAGTCGACCTACATGGCGAGTGTGGTGTGGGTCTATCCCACCACGACGAAGCTCGGAAGAGACGGCAGCGGTCGTGGAGAACGGTCGGGCGTCGTCGAAAAGGCCAAGCCCGTCGTCTACCGAAAAGACACCCACAACGCTTCGTACCACTTCGTGGTGGAAGACGTCGCGCGCCCGCCTGTGTGGCGTCCGAAGTTCGTCTTCGACGATGGCTGGCGGACGTACTTCGAGTTTGACGGGCGCGTCCTCGAGCGGGCGACCCCGGTGATCTGGGTGCTGGGGCGAAATGGCGAGCCTGAGCTCGTCAATGCAAGGCGGGTCGGCCGTCGTCTTGTCGTCGACCGTGTGGGCAAAGTCTTTGAACTCGCGCTGGGTGAAGAGCACGACGAGCGCATGTACGTGGAGCAAGATCGATGACAGACCAACGAGGTGTGTGGAATGCGTGGGGTCGAGATGACTCCGAGGAGCAGACCGGTGAGGTCGTGTTCGAGACGGCGAAGCGCGAGGACGCCGACGAACGCGAAGCCGAGGCCGAGGACCTGAGCGCTGTCGAAGAGGCGACGGATGCGCCGGACGTGTTTACGGTGGATGAGGGCACGTGCCCGGATCACGTGGTCCCGTTGCATACATCGGCTGAGGAGCCGGTCGGTGCGAGCGCGTGTGAGCCGTCCGAGCCGAAAGACGATGCGCACCTATACGGGCAGTACCAGGAGCCCGAGGCTCCGCGAAGCTTCAGCATTCCCGAGGACGATCTGGCGACAGCTCAGCCTGTCGACGAAGTCCGTCGTCTCGATGTGCGAAAGCTCGCCGTGCTCGGCGCTGTGGCAGCCGTGCTCATTGCAGCCGGTGTGGCTGTGGCCGCCAGCTCGTCGGACCAAGAGCACGAGGTGAAGAAGACGGAGCCGAGAACCCACGTTCCAGGCGCCGAAGAGTTTGACGAACGCGACCGGGAAGCCGACGAGATGATGCCCGCAGATGAAGAGCCGATGGCTCAGCAGCAGGACGACATCCAAGCGCAACGCGTGCAGGCCGCGTCCGCGCGTCCTGCGGGCTATCAGACGCCTGAAGAGCGGGAGGCGAGCCAGCGTCTCGAGGCAAAGCGCGCAGAGCGCTCGAAGGCAATGGGCTCCCAGATCGCGTTTCGCCGTCGGACGCCGCCGCCCGCGCGCGCCCGGCGGGTGCCCGAAGGCGGGGGTGCCCCTCCTCGGGGACTCGGTCCCGCAGGGCTTACGTTTTCAGGTCGCAACGAGCAGTCGCAGGATCCGAAGCTTGCCTTCTTTGACGACCAGCACAGCAGGGCGACTCAGAGCCCGCACGCGGTCCAGGCACCTGGCTCGCCCTACGTCGTGATGGAAGGAAGCGTGCTCGATATGGTCTTAGAGACCGCGATCGACAGCCAGAATCCTGGACTTGTCAAAGCGAGGCTCGTGCGAGCGGTCTTCGACACGCCCACGGGGCAGTATCTACTGGTGCCGGCGGGCACGATCGTGATCGGCGAATACAACTCGCAGACCCAGCCCGGACAGACCCGAGCACAGATCGCCTGGCGGCGGATGATTTTGCCCGGCGGCGACAGCATTCAGATCCCCGGGGCCGTGGGAATCGCGGCCGATGGAAGTAGCGGCATCGAGGGCGATGTCGACCGACATCTGGACGAAGTGGCGATCGCGGCACTCGTGTCGACGACGCTGACTGCAGGAGCGGCAAGTGTCTCGAATACACCCGCCAACCAGTCGGGACCGTCTGAGTGGGCAGCGCAGGGCGCAGGGCAGGCCGTAAGCGAGGTCGGCGAGCGACTGGTCGATGAAGCTTCTCAGATCCCCCCGACGATTCGAATTGAGCCAGGAGCCCGCGTGATGGCGTTTGTCCGCTCGGACCTGGTGTTTGACCGACCTCGCTGAGGTCATTTTTCCCAACCACGAAGGAGGCATCATGCTGGATATCCCGAAACCACCCGAAACCACGACCCTGAAGATCACGGTCAAAAAAGAGCTCGCGGGCGAACTCGAAGAATTCGTGAAGTTTGTGCAGACCGACAAGCCCCACGCGAGCTTCGATCAGGTCGTCGAGTACATGCTCGAGCA
>CAYFTY010000824.1:0-2613 GCA_964346045.1 uncultured Bradymonadales bacterium
AGCGTAAGGTGCACATGATGGGGCCGGACCGTTACGAGCTGGTCACCCATGAGTACGACGATCGCGGACGCAAGGTCGAGTACGCACGCAAGATGGATGGCAACATCATGGACGACAACAAAATCACCACGGTCGGTACCTACTCGTACGCGTGCTTCGAATAGCGCGTCCGCACCGGCCACTATTCTTCTTCGAGCAAGCCCTCGCGAAAGCGCGGTGATTCCTGCAATCGTGCCAGGGCTTCGGGGTTCCCGATAATCGTCAGACGATCTTTATCCTGGAGCACCGTGTCCGAGCTGGGAACGAAAGTCTCGTGTTCGCGTCGAATCAAGGCCACCAGAACCCCTTGAGGCAGGTTAGCGTCGCGAAGCATGGTCCCGATCAGCTGCCGCGTCGGCTGATCAGCGCGGATCCGGATATGTTCGAAGTGCTCGTCATGGAGGATGGACTGGCGAAGATTCTCGTCGTTTTCGACCGACATCCATTCTTCGAAGAACGATGGCTGATCGACTCGTGAAGCAATTTGAGCGACGGTTCGCAGATGCGCGCCGAGATTGCGCTCGGGGCTTACCAGAAAGATGAACGCCTGAATCGGCTCGTCGAGCTCGAGGTGTCCAAACGACGCACTCAGGTCGATATCCACGCCGCTTCGTGTCCGCACCAGCACCATATGGGGCTCTTCGATGTCGTGATGCCTGAGGTTGGGCGCTGCAACGCGACGAGCCAGCGGCATCAGACCCGTGGTCGATTCGGTAAGAAACGCGACCTTGAGCTCTTCTTCATCGAGGCCGGTGGCCTCAGCGATCGCCTCGCTCGTCGCATTGACGACTTCGCTGAAGGTCGTCGGCTCCTCGAAATTGATCACTTTGCTGCGCGCCACAACCTCTTCATAGGGATCCTCGTCTTGCAGGCCCTTCTCGCTGAGAATCATGCGAAGCTCACGATCAACCTGCTCATCCCGAACGCGACCCAATCGCTCGAAGACATGATGGACGGCTCCGTACCTGTCGACACGCTGCCGCGCGTATCTCATGTACCAGACGATGCTGCCGAGGATGACGCCAAGGCTGAACACCGAGGGCAGCCAACCCATCTCGGCGATGAGCCAGACCGGAATGATCAGACCTGCGATCTGAACCCACGGATAGAAGGGAGAGCGGAAGCCAGGATGGTAATACTCGAGATTGCCCTCACGCATCACGATGACGCAGAGGTTGATGATCCCGAAGATCAGCAACTGGAATGCGCTCGCGAGCTTTGCGACGCTTGCCACGTCGATGAAGACGATCACCAGAATCATCAGCACGGCTGTCGCCAGGATACCATTCGTCGGCGTCGAGAACCGGCCCACCCTCGTGAAGACTTCGGGCATGAGCTTATCGCGCCCCATGGCGAGCGGATATCGAGACGCCGACATGATTCCTGCGTTGCCGGTCGACGCGAACGCAGCGATCGCTGCCACCACGGCGAGTAGCACTCCGCCTCCGCCCGGGATCCACGAAAAGAAAGCCTCGGCTGCGGTCGCCACGGGGGTCATATCTTCTCGGAACTCCGCCGGGTCGAGCACCGAAACCATAATAAAAACGCCCACGCAGTAGACAATCGTGGCGGTGATGACCGAGAGCAACATCCCTAACGGGATCGCGCGGTCAGGGTCCTGCACTTCTTCAGCGACGCTCGCGACCTTCGTGAGCCCTGCGTACGAGACGAAGACAAGGCCTACGGTCGCCATGAATCCGCTCAAACCCTCGGTAAAAAATGGCGTGAATTCAGTCGCGATCGTTTCGACACTTCTCACGCCAAATACCTCGAAGAGCCCCTGCGCAATGAAGTAGCCGAGCACCGCGAGCAGCGTCACGACGAGGATCCGTTGCAGCCGGCTCGATTCCTTGGCCCCGATGATATTCAATGCGGCGAATGCGACCGTGAGTCCGACCGCGAGAGGCTTCATCGGGAGTTTGACGTAGATCGCAAGATAGGCCCCCATACCAATCAGCGCGAAAGCGCTTTTCAAAACCAATGAGAGCCATGTTCCGAGGCCACCGACTGTGCCAAAGAGCGGTCCGAGGGCCCGGTCGATGAAATAATAGCTGCCTCCTGCTTTGGGCATCGCGGTCGCAAGTTCGGCCTTGCTGAGCATAGCGGGCAAGATCAGCAGACCCGCCACAAAGTAGGCGAGGATCACCGACGGACCGGTCTCGGCGGCAGCCAGTCCCGGAAGCAGAAAGAAGCCCGAGCTGAACATCGCCCCGGTACAGATGACATATACATCAAAGAGGGTAAGTGTTTTGTTCAGAGTCTTAGTGCCGCTCTGATCGGCTTCGTTGCTCTGCTGCGCCAATAGGTTCCCTGGTGATCTAGAAGGAAAAACGTCTGGGCCGCGTCCGGCTCGCATGAAAAACGATCATTCGACGAGGCATGCGGCTACGAACTCGCGTCGCCGAATCGAGGCCGGATTTTGCGTCGTATTATCACGTATACACGCACGAATCACGGGCCGACTGATGGCACAACCAAACGAGTTCGACGTGCGTCGACGCCCCACTGCGATCAGACCACGGCTTCAGACTTGGAATTCGCCAGCGTCGGGGCTAGGCTCCCGCCGCCTTTCGC
>CAYFTY010000825.1:0-2608 GCA_964346045.1 uncultured Bradymonadales bacterium
ATTTCCGGGTCGACAGGTGGAACGAGGCCGTCACACCCCCATGATGCCTATCCGCGGCAGACGAAGTTCTTGTCACGGCTGCTTTGGGAATCGCAGGACTTGCGCAGCGTGCCGCCGGCGATATCGATGGCGATGCTCATGCCGGCTCGGCTCCCCGCGGCCGGACGAACACGGATGGCGCCGGGCTGAATCCCAAGACGACCCGCCAGCTTCTCGAGGCGCTCGAGCGCATCCTGTCGGCTCAGGCTGGTCTTGATGTCACGTGCTTGGTTCATCGCTCAGGCCCTTCGTGATCGTAGGATTCTCGGTTCACAGGATACCGATTGGAGGCAGTTCGGCGGGAAGATCCGGTTTCGTTCTCTGACCAGGCGGGGCGGCAACGAGATCCTCGACAGTTACCAACGCCCGGGTGTAACATCCAGCAGCGAGGAGAGTCGGTGAGAGTCGGTCGGTGGGTGTAGGTTGAGACATCTTCACGTGCGGTGCTCGCGAGGGGCGAACCCATAGATCGTAGGCGTTTGGGGGCGACAGCAAGCATACCCGGGAGCACATGGCGAGCGCGTTCGAGAAGAAACTGGTGGAGTTGGCACTCAAGGAGGGGTGGCGCATCGCAGCGACGGAACTCCCGAAACTGGCGCCCCAGTTGATACGAAAGTGGAACGCGATGGCCCTACGCGGCGAGCGCGAGAAGCTCCGCCGTGCGATTCTGGTCGAGTTTCGGAAGAACCAGGCGCTGGGAGCGATGATCTACGAGAAGTACCGCGACGAGATGAACGACGACGTCGCCTCGATTTATCAAAACGTGATGGGCAAGACGGATGAGTAACAAGGGAGCCATCGAAAAGGCGGTTCGCGCCGATTTCGGGCCGACTGCACGCCGCGAAAGTGGCGGCACGGCGGTTGACGCGTTCTCCGCCCTCGCGAAACAGGTTCGCCCCGAGCATATGGACAAGGTCCTCGGTATTGTCGACCGATACGTCCAAGCCAAGCTCCAGCAGGGCCTGATCGAGACGACGACATCGAGCCGCATCCGTCTGCTCGTCGCGGAGTACCAGTCCGACGCTGCGCGGGCAGAACACGCGGCGAAACTGCTCGACGAGCTCGAACGCCACCTTACCGACGAGCAGAAAGCCGAAATCGCAGAAGACATCATACGGGTGGTCCTTGCTGCTCCTCGGCTTGCTCCGAACCGGCGATGAAGCCCCGGTCGCCTTACTCCCCGACGCTCGACTTCGAGTGGGTCAACGCGGCCCTTGAGGCCATCGTTGAGCTGGAGCAAGGGAGAACCCAGCAAGCCGAGATCCGCGCGATGGCCCGCGAAATCGTAGCGATCTGCCGTGACGCGAGACAGCGGGTAGCGAGGGCCGAGCAGTTTCTCGACGCGTACCGGCACGTGCTGCCACCAGGCAAGAAGAACGACATCCTCCGCCTGATGGCCGAAACGTTGCTGTTCATCCAGTACGGCGGTCGACGGGTGAAGATCACCGACGACCCTCGTGTGGTTTTGGGGGGCTGAAGTGTCAGACGAAGCGATCAAGGGCTGGTGTAGTTGGTGCTTCAAGTCGACTCGGCACACGCTAGTCGAGCACAACTATGTCCGACGGAACGTCTACCAATGCACCGCCTGCCTCAACCGGACGGTCCAGTGCAGACTCTGCAGTGAGTTTGCACGAGGACACGAGGAGTGGGACGACGAGCAATGTGCGAAGTGCGACGGGACCGTCAAGACCTGGGGTAGCCCGCCTGCGCCTGTTCCCGGATACTGCTCTTGGTGCTTCGCCAACACGAAGCACAAGCTCGTCCAAAGAAACGCCCTTCGACGTGACGTTCATGAATGTCTCGAGTGCGGTGGGAGAACCGTGAGCTGCCGCCGTTGCGGAAAGGCCTTCGCGCGTGGCCACGGCACGTACGACGACGAACGCTGCCTCGTGTGCGACGGCACGGTGAAGAACTGGAACGACACGGCCGCTTTCAAGAAGGCGACAACAAAGGACGGATGGTGCTCTTGGTGCTTCGAAAACACGTCGCACAAGCTGGAGCAAACCAACCCTCTCCGACGGAACGTGTACTCATGTGAGGAGTGTTTTGGCCGAACGCTCCCGTGCTCGTCGTGTGGCAAGGGGTTCGCTCGGGGAGGCCCCGGATGGGACGACGAGCTCTGCGCGAGCTGCGCGGACGAGGTCAAAAACTGGAACACAGGTCGGCAAAAGAAGAACACCCTCCTCGCAAAGGAACATGACACGGCGACCATTCTGGCCGAGCTTCGTCGAAAGTCGGTTCATCGTGACATGGCGATGAAGGCAGGAATGATCCGGCCATTTCTCCTCCTTGTCTCAATGGACTACGCCACACGCAACCAAGTCGCCTCGCTGCTCGGGTTCTCCCTATTCAACCAGCCCTACGTGGGTGACCCGCACATCGAAGCGTGGGACATCATCGATGCGCCCACGCAAGGGATTGGCCGACGGTGCACTGAGTCATGGGAGACCCTGAATCCTCTGGCGCGAAACGCAAATTGGTACGAAACGGTCCATCGAGCTGGCAAGGAAATCTTCATAGGTTGGTACTTAAGACACCGTTCCATCGCCATATCTTGCGAAAATAGTAG
>CAYFTY010000826.1:0-2605 GCA_964346045.1 uncultured Bradymonadales bacterium
TGGTCGATTTCTTCGCGTGGTGCGACGACCGGGAGCTGCAGCTTCACGACATCGGGCGATTTGCGGAACTCCTTCACGGCCTTTGCGAATCCGGGGTCCTTGAAGCTCTTCGAATATCCGAGCGACGGCTCGAAGGCCTCGAGTGCCGCTGAAAAAAGAGTCTGAATCGCCTCGGGTGCAAACCCCATGAACGCAAGGTAATGCTCGGGTCGAAGTCCCATCAAAATCTTGGCCAACCAGAATGCATTTTCGCGGTCATTCGTAGATTTCAGACGGTCTCGTCCGGCGACGATCGACGGAGAATCGACATTCAAGACCTCGAATCCCTCGCGCTCGCGGTCCGCGTAAAGAGCAGGAATCGTAGGCTGGCTCAAAGTCCGACACACATAGTCGAATAGCTTTCGAATCACCTCGCGCGATTCATCGCCGACCTGATGCTTCCGCGTCTTGATCCCAAAACTCTTCAGATCCGTTGCGTAGATCAGCCGCAGGCGCTCGGCGCAATACGAAAGAATCGACGTGGTAAGACCATCCTGAGTGGGATGGTAGAGCCGGCTCAACGACTCTCCGCTGATCGCGCCGTGGGCGAGTCTGAGATTTCGCCCCAGATATTTCTGGTAGTAGCTCTCTTCGTGCGCCAGCGTCGAATGCATGAAGCTTAGCGCAGCCGCAAAGCACCATGCGCGATCGTATTCCTTGAGATGCAGATGAATGTTGTGCAGCGCCCGGTAGCTTTCGATGCGGCGCGGATTGTCTTCGAGGAGTCGTCGATGCTCGCGGATCGCTCCCCGGGCATCGCCCGTCTTTTCGTAGAGTTCTGCCAGAATGAGCTCGAATCGCTGCTCATCGCCTTTGCGCTCCCGCAGGATCTGGAAGGCATTGATAGCGCTTTCGTAGTGCCCGAGCCGCGACCGATAAATCTCGGCGAGTCCCTCCCAGAGTAAGACCTCGATCGCTTCGAAATTCTCGGGGTTTTCTGAGTCATTGATGCGCTTGAGCATGCGCCTGTACGCACGCTCGAGCTCCTTCCATTCACGAGCGCCGGTAAGGATGCGATCGATGGCTTCAAACGCCTTGATCATCTCGAGATCTGCGTCGAGAGCGGCCTCGAAATGCGTGACGGCCTGACGGCCCTGGCCGACGTGGTCGCGATAGAGCACACCTGCCGTGTAGTGCAGATTGGCTCTCCGATGCGGATTCGACTCTTGTTCGAGCAGCCGCTCGAGCACCTTGACCGCAAGCGGGTATTTCTCAGTGCGCGTGTAGAGTTCGAGAAGCTTTCGCAGCACCACGATCGAGTTGGCGTCCATATCGAGCGCATTTCGATAGGCCTGCAACGCGAGGTCGGGCCGATTCAATTCCTGCGCCCAGATCTCTCCAATCTTGGAATACTGTCGAAAGCGCACCAGACTCTCGGGCTCGACCTCGACGAGCTGCTCGGCGCGCTGCACGTACATGGCCCAGTCGGTCTCGTCTTCATAGAAATCCACGAGCAAACGCAGCGCCTGCAGATGACGCGAATTACGCGACAGCACCTGCTCGAGTCCTTCAACCGCATCGCGCCGGCGTCCGAGCTGCCAGAGCGAATCTGCGCGTACGAAAAGCAATCCGGTGAGCGCTTCGTCGGGCAATTGACTAGCATGGGTGCCCAGAATCTTGTCGAAGAGGCGCAGTGCGTCTTCGAAATGCTCGTTTTCGTAGAGAAGACGCCCGAGATTCGACAGGGTCGCGGGGTGACTCGGATGAATCTCGTAGGCTTCTCGAAACGCATTCAGCGCGGGCATCTTTCGACCGAGTCGATCGCAGGCCATTCCGAATTGCATCCAGCGTCGATGCATCCAGTGAGGGTCGCTGCCCGGCCCCGCGTTTCGCAAGACGGCTTCGAGCAGCGGAGCCGCCTTATCCCATCGACCGTCTTCGATGTAGGCGTCTGCCAGTGGATCGGCGGCATCGACGACCTGCGAATCAGCCGAGAGGGCCTTTTCATAGTAGTGGTGGGCTGAAATGGCGTCGTTGAGATCCTGCTGATAGACCCTGCCCAGCTCGGTGTAGATTCGCGCCAGGGCTGCAGGGCTTTCGGACGCTTCGGCCTCGCGCTTCAGAATGCTCGCAAACTCCCGGGGGTTGCGAGCCGAGCGCCGAAATCCGGCGATTGCTTCGTCGAGATCTCCCTGTCGGGCTCGATTCTCGGCAAGCCTGCGCTCGAGCGCGTTTCGCGCTTCGGGATCGCGTGCGATCTCGGCCCGCACCTCGAGGATACGAGCGAGTTCGGCCAGCCTTCCCGAGCCCGAGTAGAGGCGGTCGAGCGCCGCCAACGCTCTGGGATGGCGCGGCTCGATCATCAGCAGACGCTGGTACGCTTCGATCGCCGCCTCGGCACCACCGACCTCTTGCTCACGCATCGAACCCAGTTCGAGAAGGGCCTCGACTCGCTGAGTGCGGTCTTCGAAAGCGTCGGCCTTCGCGGCGAGAATCCGCGCGAGTGCATCATGTTCGCCGGCCTCACGATAAAAGGCCTCGAGTCGGGTGATCGCGGTCTGGTCGTTGGGGCGCAGCTCGACCGCTCGCTGCAGATAAGCCCGTG
Source organism: uncultured Bradymonadales bacterium (assembly GCA_964346045.1). Taxonomy (GTDB): domain Bacteria; phylum Myxococcota_A; class Bradymonadia; order Bradymonadales; family Bradymonadaceae; genus CAYFTY01. The sequence continues at coordinate 2,585 of CAYFTY010000826.1, forward strand.
CTCGCTGCTCGTCGCCAGCCT
>CAYFTY010000827.1:0-2604 GCA_964346045.1 uncultured Bradymonadales bacterium
ACGAGATAGACAATCGGAAAGAGGTCGAAGCCGAATGAAGCTGCCGCATCCGTGAAGATGAACGCACCGGTCAAGAAGCCGGCTGCCATCTGGAGATTCAAACTGAAGTCACGGTCATCATCGCGCGTGGCGATCCATCGCCGGGTAAGCCACGCTACCGGAAGACCGATACCGAATAGCAAGACGATACGATGCAAGGTATCCAGATTTTGAGGATGCGCCAGGCCAGTGGCGTGCGCGAGGGCCGCGAGCAGAGTTGCTGCGCTCGCCCAGAGAAATGGTGTGGTGCGAGTGTGGCTGCGGGTCGTTGTTGGCATACACCCTCCGTGGTGTGTTGCATCGCATCCTTGCGATGCGCCAGGCTATTGGGCCTGGCGAGCGGTGACCGGCGAGGCGGCGACCGCATCCAGAACTTCTTGCTTTCGAATCGCGTCGACGTCTTCGGCGAATTTCATCGAAACGACTGCCCCCGGCACTTGCGCTTTGAGTTCTTCGAGAGCGGGTCCGAGCTCGGCAAGCTTGACTTCTTTGCCGGCAAGTTCACAGGTGTTGGCTGCAACCTCGAGGTTCACGTTCACCGGAACCGGACCGCGTTCGCGTTCGAATTGGAAGACGATTTCGTCGGCTTTGGCCATGCCGGCCACTTCGCGTGCCCTGCGCTCGGCCAGCCTCGGATCATCTCGTAGTGCGTCGACTTCGGCCCGCAACTCGGCGTTGGCCTCTGCGAGTTCTCGATTCTCGTCTTCGAGCTTCTGCAGCTCAGACGAGAGACGATCCACCCGGTCGAGATTGGGATGGTTCATCACGTAGTAGACCAGCGCCGAGACCAGTACTACCCCAAACATGCTCCAGAGTGCGCGCTTCATCCGTGAAGGCCCAGTCGAGCGACTATCGTCGCGTCCATGCGTGTCGAAAATCTTCTAGATGCAGGGTATCAGCCCTGAGCGATCCGGCAAATATTTTTGGGCGAGAGCGCGACGATTTGCAAGGCTTAGCGTGCGACGTCGTTCAGGCTCCAGTCATATTCCAGGAAAGCGAGGTCGGGCTTGCCGTCGGTGCGCTCGACGAGTTCTCGGATTTCCGGTGTGCCGTGTTTTGCGGCCCAGAGGCCGCGGGTCTCTTCGGCGCCTCTGTAGGCGTCGTCGGTGAAATCGCTCGCGTACCAGTCCATGATCTTCGTCAGTCGCAGCGTGTCGTCGTCGACCTGTGCGTATCGCTCGTTCGCCATCGCCTGGGACGAGACGCGGTCGAGCTGCTCGTCGATCCTGGCGCCTTCGAATGCGAAATCTGCGAGTGGCGGACAGCCAATGGCTGCGCAATTCACGGCAAAGTGAATCCGTTCGTCGCGGAAGATCGGTCGGATGATGCCGTGCTCGATGTCGTCGAGGCTCAGGGTTTCTTTGCCTACGACATATTTACGAGTTTTCCAGGGCGAGTCGATGTCCCGGATCGATTTCAGTCCGGGATAGTGGTCGAGGATCAGCGCCAGGGTGTAAGCGTTGTAGGCATTGATGAAGAGCGCGAGTTGCTCGTCCGACCCGTACGACTCGACCTGAGCTGTGGCGATCGTCTCGAGGTAGGCGTCGAGCTCGCTTCGTCGTTCGACCAGGAGTCGATAGTCAACGCGCCCGGCTTTGTAATCGACGGCTTGCTCGACCAGCGCATGATACCGAGAGTGGTCGAAGGTGGCCTCGCCATCCTTGCGTCCTTCTTCAATCGATTTTGTGATCGGGCTGTCGACCTTCTTGGCCTCGGGCGCACACGCAGCAAGGAAGACGACGGCGAAGATCCAGGCGAGAACTTTCATGGGTTTGCCTTTTCGGGTTCTTTGAGGGACCGGTCGACGTTGAACACGTAGTGATGCCAGTTTTCGCGAACGAAGCGAAAGTAGGCTCGCCTGTTGCGCTGTCTACGATTCCAGCGTTTCTCGAAGCCGTCCCACTGCTTGTGCATGGCCTTTTCGAGTTCGCGTTCGTTCTCTTCGCCAAATTCGAGGAGCGCCTGGGCGATCGGGTAGTACGACCAGTGCCAGCGCTCTTCCATGTAGCCCGGGCGCTCGGGGTCCCGATCGGCCGAGTAGGGCTGATAGAATCCCCAGACTCCTGCGTGTCGATCGAGCCAGCGATATTCGTCGGCCATGCGAGCATCGCCGATGAAATTACGGGGGTTGAGCGAGAAGAGATCGAACTCGGTGCCCCAGTGGTGGCGCGAGATTCCGGGTGCCGAGGACGCTCCGAGAATCTCGCGTTCTCGCTCTTTCTCGTCGAGTTCGTCGAACCAGCAGGCGCGATGAATGTCGAGCGTTGGCTTCCAGCTATATCCGGCGGCCAGGCGACAGCGTCTGGCAGCTCGCTCGGAAATGCGGTTGAACGCGTTGGATTTGAACGTGAACTTCTTTTTCCAGATCCAGGCCTGCGCCCTGGCATTGCGATAACCGCTGCGCGTGATCGTATCGTGTAACTTCTTGCGAAAGCGACGTCGCTTTTCGTATTCGCGCACCACGTCGCGCATCTCAGATTTTTGAGAGCGGCGGTCGCCCCAGTCGAGCGTGAGTTCGTGGTCGCTGCGTCCGGCATAGACGATCATCGACTCGAGCATGCATTC
>CAYFTY010000828.1:0-2601 GCA_964346045.1 uncultured Bradymonadales bacterium
GACTACCTGGTCGAACGCGGGATGGAGAAACCTCGAGAGACGACGCTGCAGGCCTATGAAGAGAAACGCGGCCCGAACGCGGCCGCGCGCTGGCTCACGAAAACGCGCTGTAATTCAGCACGCACGCGCCAGGAGCTCGGGATCGAATTCGAGTATCCTGATGTCTTCGCCTTTTACCGCGACTTTTACTGAGCGCGCGACGCACCAGAAGTTGAAATTTCACGTTCCAGCATGTAGAAGACAAGCGTGTGAGCGATACTCGGGAAGGGTCCCACACGCTTGATGGATGAGGTTAATTATGTCGATGTTTGGTGCCTCGGAAGAATCTCCGCGAATGTTCAGGAGTGATTTCCTCGATGTCTTTTCGAGGACGCACTTCATGATCGTTCCCCTGCTCTACGTACCGGCGAGTCTTTTTCTGCTCTACAAATCGGTGTTCATCCACGAGATTTCGTTCCCGCTCACGTTGGGACTCGCGGCGCTTGGCGTCATCACGTGGACGCTGACCGAGTACTGGTTGCACCGGACGTTTTTCCACTGGAAAGCCGAGACGTGGTGGGGACCCAAACTCCACTTTTTCGTGCACGGGGTTCACCACGACTGGCCCCATGACAAATATCGATTGGTCATGCCGCCTGCAGTGAGCATCACGCTTTTCTTTGTCTTCCTCGCCATTTTCTGGGCGACGATGGGCGTGTATGGCTGGGCCTTTCATGCCGGTTTCGTCGTGGGCTACATGGCGTATGACCTCACGCACTACTACGTGCACCACGGCAAGCCGCAGCTGAAGCATTTCAAAATGCTGCGACGTCACCACATGAGCCACCACTTCAATAAGCGCTTTGCTGAACGGCGTTTTGGCGTGTCGACCCGCATCTGGGACCGTGTCTTCGGGACGGCTTGAGTCCGTTCGATCGGCCGCCCACTCGTGGTACGATAGGGTGGGTCAACGAGGATCGACTATGCGCTTCAGCCAGGTTTTTGACATCTTAGGCGAAACGGTCGTGGGCATGCGCGCTCGCATCCTGCCCCTCTTCGCACTTACCGTCGCGGTCGAAATCGTGGCGCTTTTTGCGTTTGAGGTCGATCGATTCGCCGAGCTCCTGACTCAGCCGGCGATTGGTCTCGACCAGCTCATGGAGCGCTCGAGTGCCAACCCCACATTTTTGATGGGTTTAGCGCTGGTGCTGGTGCTCGCTTCTTCGTTTCAGCTCGGGCTCTGGAGACCGCTCAGGAGCATTGTCCTCGAAGGCGAAGACGTCACTTTGAAAGCCGCCGCTCGTGACGCCGCGTACCGGGCAGTGCCGGCTTTTCTGACGATCAACATCATCAATATCATCACGATGCTGACTGTGTTGGTCGCGCTCCTCGTCGGCGCAACGGTCGCGCTGATTCCTCAGTACATGACGTTTTTCGTACTCTTTCCGGCCGTGTATCTCGTCGTCGCGCGCGAGCGGGCGATACTGAACGCTCTGGGCGACTCGGTGCGATGGACGGTCTCTCTGCGTTGGGGTCCGTGGTTACTCGGTGTTCAAGCCCTATCGGTCGTGCTCGGGGCCCTGGTCTCGAAGCTCGCAGACACGCTGACCCTCGGGCTCGGCCTCACCGAGGCCCAGACGCTGCCCATCGTGCTCGCCGGCGGATACGCGACCTACAAATTCGTGCAATTCGTGCTCTTCTCTACCGTCTTTCTCGCTGTAGATGCGGATGAAGAGGAGATCCATGCGTAAGTTGTGGATCAATGTCCTGCTCTTACTCTTCGCAGGCATCGGATGTGCCGAGAGTGATGTCCCCGAAGACGAAGTCGAGATGGGTTTCGTCACGCCAGACATGGGAACGCCTGACTTCAATACCTCACTGCCCGATGGTTTCTTGGACTCATCCGGCCCGTTCGGAGAATCCTGTGACCCCTTTGCGCAGGATTGTGCCGAGGGCAAATGCGTTCCGAATCCGCAGGGTGGCTCGACATGCTTGCCCGACCTCGAGAGTAGATCGGAGGGAGCCGAGTGCGAGAATATCGCGCAGTGCGTGCCGCGAACGCATTGTGTTGCGACCGAGGGCGATCCCGTGCCCAGATGCCGGGCTATCTGCGAGCCGAACGCTGGCTCATCGTGCTCGGGCGGGCTTCTCTGCCTGGCAACCCTTCAGAATAATCCGGATATCGGTATCTGCGTCTTTGCGCCCGAGCCGTGTGATATCTACGAACAAGACTGCGCCAGCCCCGATGCCTGTATCGTGGCTTCCGACCCGGCGACCGGCGACGAGGGTACTTTCTGCGGCACGGCCGGAGACCGCACGACGGGGCAGCCGTGTGGCAGCGCCAACGGTGAGTGCGCAGGTGGATTTATTTGCGTGCAGCTGGCGAACGCCGATTTCGCAACCTGTCAGCCCGTTTGCCGCAAGCCCGAGGACGGACCCGAAGTCACATGTCCTCCTGCACTCGACTGCTTTGGAACCGCTGCTTCGAGTGGGGTCACCTTCTGTCAGTGATTCAATTGGCGAGGCAGGCTGCTTGCTCTTCGGAGCAGTTCATTTCGATACATTGCGTGAGTTCAGTGATCCCGAGGTCCTCGGGGCAGTTCTCATCGACGCAGGTGAGGT
>CAYFTY010000829.1:0-2601 GCA_964346045.1 uncultured Bradymonadales bacterium
TTTGACCATCCCAGAGGTCGATCCCCTCTTCATCTTTCTCTCTGGGCCTGGGTTTCTTCTTCAGGTCCCCTGGTCGGGCTCGACGCGCCTCACGCTCTCGCGCTTTCCGAGCCTCAGCTTCTCTGCGGGCAGCCGCTTCTTCGAATTCTCTCTTCTCAGCTTCCTCACGCGCCTGCCAATACTCTTCGAGTTCTTCTTTGCTCAACGTGTCTTCTTCGGGCGTAAATCTCGACTGCTGAATGAAATAAAAACTGATGCCAGAGGCCACCAACATGATGAGCGCCAACACGGCGAGGATCGCCTTCCGCGGAATGCGCGAACCGGATGTTTTCAGCGTCCCATCTGACGATGATGGCGGGTGCGTGGCCGTCATCGGGGGCCTTGAAAGTGTGGACTCGGTCGGAGCACTCGCCTGGCGTTCGGCACCCTGGTGCACTCTTTGACGAGGGCGGTCGGTCGGCCGTTCACGAGAGCTCACGGCCTCGTAGGCATCGGTTGTCGGCATCGAGTTCGATATCGACGACAGGTCGATCTCGTGGCCGTGATCGATTTCAGTCTCTCTGGCCTCCGGCCCCTGCGAATCATTGGTCGTCGTCCACTCCTCGGCCGGGGCGACATCAGCCGGCGCAAATTCACCTGTCGGGCCGGTGTAGCTGAAATTCTCGACATTCGGGTCGACCATATCATGAGCCTCTGCACCCGGTTTGTCTGAGGCGGAGAGGAATGCGGCCCATGCGCCTTTGACCTCATCGCTGGCATGTTCGAACGGCTCATGCTCAGGCTGCGGGTCGGGCTCGGGCTGATCCGCGGCAGTGATCAGTTGCGCGGGTGTCGGCAAGACCGCATCGCTCGAAAGGGATCTCAGGATGTGCGGCCCAAGAGGATCTGCTGCAGAGGGGTCGAACTCCAGTCGGGTTCCGAGTTGAGGTTCGAGCAGTTGGCGCACCTCCAGAGCCGACGCCGGTCGTTCTGCCGGAGCCTTGGCGAGAAGCCGTTCGACGAGATCCGAGAGGTCATCGGGGACATCGAGTCCGCCCATGTCGCGCAATCGTGGCGGCGACTCTTGAACATGCTTGAACATGATCTGCATGGTCGGCCCTTCAAAGGGCATGCGCCCGGAGAGCATCTCGAAAAGGCATACCCCGAGCGTATAGAGGTCAGCCGATTCGGTGATCTCGCGACCTCGAATTTGCTCGGGCGCGAGGTAGGCCGGAGTCCCACACATCAGACCCGTCTTTGTAATCTTGACGTCGCTCTCGCGTGGATAGGCGATCCCGAAATCGAAGATCTTGACCCGCAGTCGTCCGTCAGGGCCCACCGAAATGAGCATATTGCCGGGCTTCAGATCGCGATGAACGACGCCCTTGCTGTGGGCCTCAATCAACCCCGACGCAACCTGATACGCGATCTCTCGGACCAGGGGCGCACTCAATCGCCCACGCTGGATCAGCGACAATACGAGTTCACCTTCGACCAATTCCATGACGAGATAGAGGAGATAATCGTTCTCGCCAAAATCATAGAGCTGCACGATATTCGCGTGCGAAAGGCCCGACATGATGCGGGCCTCACGGAAGAAGCGTTCTTCGAGAGTCTTCGGAATCGACTCGCTGGGAATGATGATCTTGATGGCCACGGCGCGATCGATCGCGATCTGCCGTGCTCGATACACAGCCCCCATACCTCCGCGCCCCAGCATCTTCTCGATCTCGAAACGCCCATCGAGAACCGTGTTCTCGAGGAGGCTCGGATCAAATCCACTCTGGGACATGAAAATGTCGCGGGTCGAGGTCGTCATACGAGCACGTGCAAAGGTACGCCTCGATTTTGGTCGCAAAGCGATGCTTTTGCAAAGAAGACTCCTCTTTTGCCGCATTCAGAAGCGCTAATGCTGGATACTCCAACCCTTCTGAGTGAGCGGATAACCCCACTGATTCTTCCAGCGATTTTTGGCATCAGAGTCGGGGAACGAAAGCCCCTGAACCACAAAAAACGGGTGAGCTGAGCGCTCCTACTTCGCGTCGTATTGGAAGTCGTGCATACGGTGCTTTTGTACCTTACCCAGCGCATTACGCGGGATCTCATCGACCACACATAGCGCCCTGATGGTCTTGAAGTCGGCGAGGTGCTCACGCTGGAACTCCTGCAGCTGCGCGAGGAAGTCCTGGGGTGGGCTCTTCCGAGCGACGATAGCGGCCACGATCTTCTCGCCCCACTTCTCATCGTCGATGCCGATCACGGCAACCTGTTCGACGAGCGGATGTCGCGCGAGAACCTCTTCGATCTCTCGAGCCGAGATTTTGTAGCCGCCCGATTTGATGATATCGACCGAGCTTCGACCGACGATCGAGATATATCCGTCCGCTGCTCGTCGGGCGACATCTCCGGTCAGGAACCAGCCGCCTCGAAAGGCTTCGCGGGTCTTCTCGGGAAGCTGCCAATAGCCCTTCATCAGGCTCTTGCCACGCACCACGATCTCTCCCACTTCGTCGGGTTCAGTATCGGTCATGTCTTCATCGACGACACGGACTTCCGAGCCCTCGACGGGCATGCCTACGGTTCCGGGGCGCCGCTCACCTTCGTAAGGGTTCGAGAGCGTCA
>CAYFTY010000830.1:0-2594 GCA_964346045.1 uncultured Bradymonadales bacterium
AATCATCACGCGTTCTTTGCGGGTAGGTCTGACGAGATCGCCGAGCATATCCGCCGCATCGAGACGCAGACCTACAAGATCCAGCACGAGCTTCGTGAGCTGAATCAGAAGCATGTGATCTAGCAGAGAATTCTACCTCTTCGGCTGACCAAGACTTGGAAAAAAGGAAGATTCCCTCGAGGGAATAGGTCGACTCAACGATCCAGCAGATTGTATTCAAGCAGGGGACATCATCTTCATCGCTTTGCGATAGAAGCCGCGTAGTCACGGTTTCGCGTGTGCACCGAAATCACGTCGACGTTGCGCGCATCAAAGAGGTCGGCGCGTGCCGGATTGCAGCTCCAGTAGGGCTCGAAATACCGAGGTTTATTCGAGACTTCCCGCGATTCATCCGCCGGGCGCGATCGGTGATCAGAGAGCATAGTGCGGCTTCTCAGGTGCCGCTACTCATCATTCTCGCGCAGGTAGATCCGATACGACCACGCCCAGCCGTGCGTCGTCTCGCAGTCACCGTCACTGCCGGTCATCGTGAAAAAATAGCTGGAATGCGTAAAGGTCTGGGCGTCCCACGAGATGTCGATCTCGAATCGCCCGTCGCGCACGGGGACACACTCTCTCTGCAGCCACTCGGCTTTTTCATCTGGTTTGCGATGGATCGCCACGTGGGTCATGTCGCCGTGATAGGTGCCAGAGAGGGTCCGCTTTGCCCCACGTTCGACCACGAGATCGAGTGGCTCGTCGAGGACGACACCATGATGCGCAAAGGCTCCGCGTTCGATGTCGGAGTATTCGGTCTCGCGACACTGACTCAGGCGTTCGTTGGTCGAGACGAGGCGGGCGCCCGGTGCCGTGAACCCAAGACCTTTCTGTTGAATGGACTCCATGAATTGAATGGGAACCGTCCACCCCATGCTATTGCGTAGGGCATAATGAAGATGAGGCCCGCCGGCGTATCCCGTGCTTCCGCAGAGAGCGATGATCTGGCCTCGGCAGACCTGTTCTCCCGGCTCGACGAGTGCTCCGAAATGTTTGAGATGACCGTACTGGCTGTAGGTGCCGTCGCCGTGATCGATCGTGAGGTGATTGGCGTATCCATAGCACGACGGGTCGGGGCAGCCGCGTCTCGAGTCTTCGCGAATCTCGAGGACCCGCCCGCTGCGTGTAGCCACGATCGGGTCTCCTTCGTCGCATGAAAAGTCGATGGCGAGCCCCTCGCGATCGAATTGATGCGTCGAGATGCCGTAGAATCCCTGGAGCACGCGAGTCTCGTACCCGGCGCGGAAGGGCAATTGGTGAACCGGTGCTCTCTGCGCGTGGCAATAGCCGTCCGATCCCAGATGGGCGCCCATCAGACAGACCGGGGCATCGCCCGAATGAGAGCAAGAGAAGAGCCCGAGTGTAAGAATTAAAAGGATGTAGCGCGACGACATGTGCTGAGCTCGACGAGAGAGGAGCACGACGCTAGCGCGAACTCGTGCGCTTGTTAAGTTTCGCGCTCGGTCGTCGCTTGCCAAAAAGCGAGGCAAAACGGTAGATCACCGCTCCCATCCCCTCGCGTGAGAAGAGCGATGCACGACGAAGAACATTCGTATTCGGACAAAGGATTTGGCACCCGTGCGATTCATGCCGGGCAATCACCCGAGCCCACGACGGGCGCGATCATGACGCCAATTTTTCAAACCTCGACCTATGTGCAGTCGAGTCCCGGGGTGCATACCGGCTATGAATACAGCCGCACGCACAATCCCACGCGTCATGCGCTCGAAGACTGTATCGCGAGCCTCGAAAAGGGAAAGCACGGAGTCGCGATGGCCAGCGGGTGCGCAGCCACGACGACGCTCCTCCATATGCTCGAGCCCGATAGCCACGTGGTTTCGGGCGATGATGTCTACGGCGGCACCTATCGCCTTTTCACGAAAGTCTTTCAGGGAAAGAGCGTCGATTTCACCTTCGTCGACATGACGGATCTCCATGCGTTCGAGTCTTCGCTCACCGACAAGACACGTATGATCTGGTTGGAGTCGCCCACAAATCCATTGCTGAAGATCTGCGATATCGAGAAAATCTGCGAGATCGCGCACAGTCGCGGCATCCTCGTCGTCGTCGACAATACCTTCATGAGTCCCTATTTCCAGACGCCGCTCGAGCTCGGCGCAGACGTGGTCGTCCACTCGACGACCAAGTACATCAACGGCCATTCGGACGTCGTCGGGGGTATCATTGTCACGAATGACGATGAGATCCACGAGAGGCTCAGATTTCTGCAGAACTCGATCGGTGCTGTGCCTGCACCCATGGATTGCTGGCTCGTGATGCGAGGCATCAAAACGCTCCACGTGCGCATGAAAGAGCACGCCACGAGCGCGATGCACATCGCAACATGGTTGGAACGCCATCCGAAAGTCGATCGCGTCGTCTACCCCGGTCTCGAATCACACCCTCAATACGAGATCGCGCAGAAGCAGATGCGAGGTCCGGGCGGGATGATCACATTTTATCTCTCGGGAGGGCTCGATGCCGCACGTTCTATGCTCGAATCGGTCGAGGTCTTTGCCCTCGCCGAGAGCCTGGGCGGGGTCGAAAGTCTGATCGAG